>NZ_CEEDFC010000012.1:0-215043 GCF_979254005.1 Variovorax sp. AC103
GCCTGCATGTGCTGGCGTACAACCTCAAGCGGGTGATGCGGATTCTGGGGGTGGCGAAGATGATGAAGGCGGTGCGCTTGGTAGGGGCGTGAGCCTTCTTCAACACATCAGCGCTTGCGCAGCACATCGAATGCCTGCGAAACCCCCACACGCGGAACAAGACCGTCGGATCGCTCGAGACGTCGTCAGAGCTCTGTAAACGCGATGCTTCGGCATCCTGGATGCACCGCTGGAGTTTCCACACAGCCTCGGCCCGAAGCGGAAGTAGCTCCTGCTCAAGAGCGGTCGTCCGAACTGTTGGGTTCGGTCGTCGCCGTCGGTGACTGCCGAATCCCAAGTCTTTAGCTGGGCAAGGCAGTACGAAGATGCACGTCTTCGCGTGGCCTTTTGTTTCCCAAGGCGATTTTTAAGGCTGGAATTCCGCTGCCTTCTAATGTCAAGCCCGCGCCGTGTCCAGCGGGGATAGCTTCAAGCGGGCTTCGGAAGAACTTGTTATGGACTTGCATCAAACGTAGGTTGACGGTCCCGACCGCCCCCAAGTCTACGTCGAATAGGTCGGGCGGTTCACCATCAACCCTCTTCAGGATAATTTCCGTATACACAGTGCCAATTGGCACGTTAATGTAGTCGTTCGAGCCATACACCGTCCCATCGTCAGCGATCTGGTCGACAAGAAAAGTAACGAGTCGCATACCCTGAGCGGCCAGGATCGCGGAGCGCGCGCCGTGAATGAGCAGCGTGCACAAATAGGTATCGCCGCGCTTGCCGACGACTTGCTGATGGCTCATTGCCGTACGGCTTGGCTGCGCGCCTCCCCCGAGACCACGTGAGCCGTGTTGCGCAGCTGGCCGACCGAGTCCGACGCCCGAAAACGACGAAGCAATGGATGCCTTCGGCGAATCCTTACTTAACGGGCGCGAAGCGTTCTACGCCAAAGCCGATGCCGTCATAAGCCCGCGCGTGCGCTCGGCCAGGTGTTTACAAAACCTGTTAGTACACGTAACAATGCGAGAAAAACATATAGGGGGGTGGCGAAGTTGATTGCTTGCGCGCTGCTGTTCCTGGTCTCCAGTCATAACGCGTGAGGGCCGTTGCGCTCAACTTCCATGAACCGCACCCATCGAATCGTTCTCAATCGCCGCACCGGCGCTTGCCAAGCCGTTCCTGAGACCGCCAGTTCGTCGCGCGGCGGCGCACCGGGTTCCAGGCTCGCGGTGGGCGCCGCGGTCGCGTTGCTGATCGGGCTGGCGGCCGCACCGGCCCAGGCCCAGCAGACCGCCTGGGTCGGGCCCGCAACGGGCAGTTGGTTCACGCCGGCCTACTGGGACATCGGGGCCCTGCCCACCGCGTTCGACGACGTCTACATCGGCATCGGCCCCCCGTCCGCCGTCGTGGTGAGCGCTAACGCGCAAGCGGCGCGAGCGAACTTTTTGGTCATGGGATACGGGGGCGACGGCAGCCTGTCGCTGAGTGCGGGCGGCCAGCTGTTCGCGGGTCGGACCTTCCTAGGGGTCAGTGGCAAAGGCGTCTCGACCGTCGACGGCGCGAACACCTTGCTGTCCACCGGTGGCCTGCTGGTGGGCTACAACGACATCGGGACGTTCACTATCGGCAATGGCGCCAGGGTGACTACTGGTGCCGGCGGAGCGGGCAACGGGTACGCGGTGGAGATCGGCGTCGGGCCCGGTGGCGCGGGCACACTCAACCTGAACGACGGAGGCACGCTGGAATTGGGGGGCGCGGGTGCCATGCCGGACGTGGGGGCCGGCGCGACCGGCCTCTTCAACTTCGCCGGCGGGACGCTGCGGGTGATCAACTCCAACCTCACCGCCGCCATGCCGGCCACGCTCAGCGGCACCACGTCCACGGTCGACACCAACGGATACACCGCCACGCTGTCGGGGCTGCTATCGGGCAGCGGCGCACTGGTCAAGACCGGTGCAGGAACGCTGAGCCTGCTCGGCGCGAACACCTACAGCGGCGGCACCCGGATCGACCAGGGGGTGCTCGCCATCGCCAACAGCGCGGCGCTGGGCCTTTCCTCCTCCGAGGTGAGGCTCTCAAATGGAGAACTGCGTGGCACCGCCTCCACCACGGTGAACAACCCGCTGACGCTTACGGGGCCTGCGACGGTATCGGCCGCGACGGGCACGACCCTGGAGTTGGCCGGGCCGCTCTGGTTCAATGCGGACTTCAATGTGGGCGCCCCGGGCCAGACCGGCATCGTGGCGCTGGCCACCAGCCAGGGCGGCTATTCGACACCGGGTCGCATCCGGGTGAACTACGGCACGCTGCGCATCACGGGCAACCTCTTTGCCTTCATGGCGAATGCGGCACCGGAGACCGCGGTCGCCGCGGGCGCGGTACTCGACCTGAACGACCGTGCGTCCTCCGCCTATCCCATCGCCAACCTGCTTGGCAGCGGAACGCTGCGCACCGGAACGCTCGCCACCACCACGGTGGGTGTAGCGGCCGGCGATTTTTCCGGGGTGGTCGAAGGTGCGGGCGGTATCGCCCAGGTCGGCACCGGCACCCTGACGCTGCGCGGTGCCAACACCTACACCGGCGGCACGCTTGTCGGCGGCGGCGGCACGCTGGCGCTGGCAGGCACCGGCGCCCTGTCGAGCACGGGCGCGGTTATGGTGGACGCAGGCGCCACCTTCGACGTGCAGGCCATCACCGCCTCGGGCACCGGCATCGGCGCTCTCGCCGGTGCGGGCACGGTAGCGCTGGGCGCCAAGTCGCTGCAGGTCGGCGCCAACAACACCAGCACCAGCTTCGCCGGCAGCATCGGCGGCACCGGTTCGCTCGTCAAGCTGGGCAATGGCACCCTCACCCTGAGCGGGGTCAACGGCTACACGGCGGGCACGGTGGTCAACCAAGGCGCGCTGCAGCTGACCGGCGCCGGCTCCCTCGCGGGCGCGGGAAGCATGACGGTGGCCGCGGGCGGCACCTTCGGGCTGTCGGGGTTGCTCGGCGCTGGCACGACGATCGGAGAGCTGTCCGGCGCGGGAACGGTCCAACTCGGCGGCAAGACCCTGGCGACAGGCACGAACGCAGGCAGCCCGTCGACCTTCTCCGGCGTCATCGAAGGCGTAGGCGGCGGCTCGCTGGTGAAGCAGGGCAGCGGCACGCTGTGGCTCGACGGCGCCAACACCTACACCGGCCTCACTACCGTGAGCGCGGGCAAGCTGGTGGTGGGCAGCGACGCCACGAAGTCGGACGCGCGCGTCGAGGGCGCGGTGAGCGTGAGCGCCGGTGCCACCCTGGGCGGCCACGGCGGCATCGGCGGCAACGTGGCAATCGATTCAGGCGCGCACCTGTCGCCGGGCAACTCCCTGGGCACCCTCTGGATCGACGGCAACCTGACCCTGGCCAAGGGCAGCGTGCTCGACTTCGAATTTGGCGCTCCAGGCGGCAGCTCCTCGGTGCCGGGGCTGAGCGACAGCGTCGTGGTCGGCGGCGACTTGGCATTCAACGGCGCCACCCTGAACATCACCGACACCGGGGCCATGGGCCGGGGCCTCTACAACCTGTTCAGCTACGGCAACGCACTCACGCAAAGCAACGGCGGCATCGCGCTGGGCACGGTGCCGGTCGGCAGCTTCGCGCTCCAGTACCTCGCGGGGAGCAAGCAGGTCAACCTGATCAGCTTCGATCCCAACCAGGTGCTGAATTTCTGGAACGCCAACGGCCTGGCCAGCCCGACGCAACTCGGCGGCGGCAGCGGGGTCTGGAGCCTGGCGCAGCCGAGCTGGACCGACGCGCAGGGCTCGGTCACGTCGGTCATGCAGCCGCAGCCCGGCTTCGCCATCTTCGGCGGCGCAGCCGGCAGCGTGGTGGTCGACAAATCCGGCGGTGCGGTGTCAGCCAGCGGCCTCCAGTTCGCGAGCAACGGCTACGTGCTGTCCGGCGACGCGCTGACGTTGGCGGCCGATGCCGCCTCGCCGGGGCCCGTGGAAGTGCGCGTGGGCGACGGCAGCGCTGCCAGCGCCAGCTGGAACGCCACCCTCGCCAATGTCATCGCCGGCAGCGACGGCCTGGCGAAGACAGGGGCCGGCACGCTCACGCTGCAAGGCGCCAACACCTACACCGGCGGCACGACGGTGCGCGCCGGCGCCCTGGAGATTTCGTCGGACGCCAACCTTGGCGCCGCAAGCGGCGGCCTCACGCTCGACGGCGGCGCGCTGCGCATCGCGGCGGGCACGGCGGCGCTGGTGTCCGGGCGCGGCGTCACGCTCGGCGCGGCCGGCGGCACGCTGGACCTGAGCACCAACCTGCTCGCCTTCCTGGGCGGCATTGGCGGCAAGGGCGCGCTGACCGTCACAGGCGCCGGTGGCACCCTGGCATTCATCACGCCGAACACCTACGAAGGCGGCACCACGTTGCAGGGCGGCGCCAGCATCAGCATCGTCGGCGGGGGCTCCCTGGGCACCGGCGCCGTGCAGCAGCAGGGCAGCGGCACGAAGATCGTATTCGCCAGCGGGTCCGGCGCCGGCGCCAACAGCTACAGCGTGGGCCGCGCAGGCAGCCCCGACACGGGAAACCTGCTGTCGTTCACGCAGGACTCCACCGCGGCATCGTCGAAGGTCTTCGTGAATGGCGCAGGCTGGCAGGCGGGCGGCGTCAACTCGCTGCAGTTCGGCGACACCAGCACTGCGGCCACGTCCACGATCGCCAACCGGGGCGGCACGGTGTATTTCCAGCAGAACGCCAGCGCGGGCAGCGCCACCATCATCAACGGCGATAACAGTTTGCTGAGCTTCGTGGGTGCGGCATCAGCCGGCACCGCGCAGATCGTCAACCAGAGCGGCGGCCTGGTGCGTTTCGGGGACACCGCGTCGGCCTCAAAGGCCAGCATCGCCAACGCGGCGGGCGGCGTGGTCGACGTGTCGGGCTCCACGGTCGTCGGAGGCGTCGAGTTCGGCGCGCTTTCGGGCGCGGGCTCGCTGGTGCTGGGGGCCACGCAGCTCACGCTCGGGCGCGCCAACACCGACGACGTGATCGCCGGCGGCATCAGCGACAAGGGCAGCCAGTTCGTCCAGCCCGGCGCGGGCACCGGCGGCTCGCTGGTGAAGGTCGGCAGCGGCACGCTCACGCTGTCGGGGGCCAACAGCTACACCGGCGGTACCGCACTGCACCAGGGCCGCCTGAACGTTGGCCACAGCCAGGCGCTGGGCACCGGCGCGCTGTCGATGGACGACGACACCACGCTGGGCTTCAGCGCCGATGGTGTCGTGCTCGCAAACGCCGTGAAGCTCACGGGCCAGAACGACCCAATCATCGACACCGGCACATTCAGCGCCACGCTGGCGGGCGCGATCACTGGCGGTGGCTTCATCACCAAGCAGGGGAGCGGCACGCTGACGCTCTCGGGCGCCAACACCTACACCGGCGCCACCAACGTCGCCCAGGGCACGCTGAAGGCGGGTGCGGCGAGCAGCTTCAGCGCGGCATCGGCGCACTCCGTGGCCGTCGGCGCCACGCTCGACCTCGCAGGCCTCAACCAGAGCGTGGCCTCGCTCGCCAACAGTGGCACCGTGTCGCTGCTCGGCACCACGGCGGGAACCACGCTCACCGTCAACGGCAACTACGTCGGCAATAACGGCGTTTTGAAGGTCGGCACCGCACTCAGCGGCACCGGCCCGTCCGACCGCCTCGTCATCAACGGCGGCACCGCCAGCGGCAAGACGAGCGTGCTGGTCACCAATCTCGGCGGCCTGGGCGCGCTCACGGTGGGCAACGGCATCGAGGTGGTCACAGCGCAAGGCGGCGCCACCACCACCGCGCAGACCACGAAGGACGCCTTCTCGCTGACTGGCGGCCATGTCGACGCGGGCGCTTACGAGTACCGCCTATACGCGGCCGACGCTGCCGGCGCGGGCGAGAACTGGTTCCTGCGCTCGAGCATCCCCTCCGCGACCACGCCTGCCCTGTCGGCGATCACCTACCGGCCCGAAGCGTCCCTCTTCGCCGCACTGCCGAGCCAGCTGCGCCAGGGCAACCTCTCGATGCTGGGCGACCTGCGCAAGCGCGTGGGCGACGACGACGTGAGGGACAGCGCAACCACGCCGACCGGCTCCGAACGCCGCGCTTGGGCCCGCGTGCTCTCCTCCGACATCGACATCCAGCAAGGCGGAGCCGTGTCTCCGAACAGCAAGGGTCGCCTCACCGGCTTCCAGGCCGGCACCGATCTGCTGGCCACATCGAACTGGCGAGCCGGCCTGTACGTCGGCCAGCTCGACGGGGACGCGCGCGTCAGAGGCTTTGCCAGCGGCATCCAGAACCTGGCCGTAGGCCGCAACGACCTGCGCAGCCAGTACGTGGGCATCTACGGCACCTACACCGCGGACAGCGGCTTCTACGCCGATGCCGTAGTGCAGTCTGGCCGCCACCGCTACACGGTCGAGCCGCTGCTCAGCGTGGGCACCGGCGGCAAGGGCAACAGCCTGCTGGGCTCCATCGAGGTGGGCCAAGCCTTTGCGCTGGGCGGCAGTGGCTGGAGCGTCGAGCCGCAGCTGCAACTGATTCACCAGCACCTGGACCTGGACAACTCCGTCATCACGGGCGCGGTGGTGCAGCCGCAGGCCGACAGCGGCTGGATCGCACGCGCAGGCGTGCGCCTCAAAGGCAAGATCGACACCGGCATGGGCACGCTGCAGCCGTATGGCCACTTCAACGTCTATAAGACCTCGAGCGGCGCGGACATAGCGCGCTTCGTGAACGGCGCCACCACCACCGACATCGCAGCGCCTACGGGCGGCACGAGCAGTGAACTGGCAGGCGGCTTCACACTGGCGTTGAGCCCTTCGACCAGCCTCTATGGCGAGCTCGGCAAGCTGTGGGCCTCGGGTGGCAACGCCAAAGTGAAGGGCTCGGTCAACGGCTCCTTAGGCGTGCGAGTGAGATGGTAGGCGCAGCATATTTAGTGCATCGTTTGCGCGAGGGGCAGCTTCTGGCCGGAAGCACTCTATCCGAACGCGCGCAGCGGAGGGATAGGCAACGTAGATGGCGCATCACTCCCAAGCGAATAAACCTCGATGCCGCGGAGCGTTCCTCCGCTCTCGTAGATATATGCACCTGCCGGCGCGTCCAAAGGGCCGCAGAAGAAGTTTCCGAGAATATGCACTCCCGGCGGCGCAGGCGCGTGGCCCCGGATTTGGAAGTTGATGCTTGCGCAGCCGCATGGACAGCGCCACGGCGTGACCTCGGCACCCTCGAGTTGCCCGAGAAATGCAAGCGCCTCAGGAGTGCCGTTCTCGAGCATCCACAGCGCGAGTGTGTGCTCTGAAGCGGATAACAAACTGTTTTTTTCGTTCATCGCATAACGGTACCTGAAACACAGCGTCGAAGGGAGCCGGCTTTGCCGCGGTGGCAGAGGACCGCTTCTGGCCGACTGTAGCCCTTGTTTTGAATGGAGCGATGGGCCATAGGCATCCTTCGAACCCGCTTAAACCAGACTCTCACCGGTCGAGTGGAATAACGCCCAAGGCGGACGGCTTGACCAGAAGACGTCGAGGTAAGCAGTACGCCTAGATCCCAGAATTTGAACCTGGCTCGAGACTGGATTCCGACAAACCGAACGACTGAGTGAAGCGGACGCCGTTGAACGTGTGTGTACAGCATTTGCAACTCGGAGCTAGGCTGGATGGCCAAAGCTTTGGATTGACCTGCTGCAGGAGGCCGCTGTCGTCGACATAGAGGCCGCTGTAGTACGACGACTCTCCCACGCGAACGAACTCACAACGGTCGCTTTCGGTCAATGCGACCAACCAGAAAATCGGCTCGACACGATCCAGCCGGCTAACCGCCTCGGAGTGAACCTCGTTCCAAGGTTTGCCTACATGCGACAGTAGGAACTTGAAAAGAGGCGTGTAGTCACGACCGCGATGCTCTTTGCCGTGCATTGAACTTCGCTTCGCATCGGAGGGGGCTTCCTTCTTTGTGTTGCGCTGGTCGCGATAGTCTCCACCGACCGCTACATGGGGCCGGTGGGCTGTTGTGTTCTCCTTGCGAAAGAGGGGTGACTTGTGCATTTTGTTGAACGGCGAATAGGAGGGGCACGGCCAACTTCAGCTTCTAGCCGACTGTAGCCGGTCGCGCAGCCATCCAACTTCGCCCTCAATCTACTTGCCAAGTTGCTCGGCGGGAGTGACGCGGCTCTTTTCGAGCTGGGAAAGTTCGCTGACGATGCCCATGCCGCCAGTCAAGGCGGTCCTAGTTCGGGGAAAAGGTCAGCGCCGCGATGCGCTCATCGCTCACGAACCAGTTGGGAATATTGCCAGACTCCCCAGATCGCTCCCACGGTGATGCCGATCCCGACGCTCAAGCCGACCGACAACCCAAACCCGAGGGACAGGAGCAGCATCAACCCGGCAGAGACCAGCCCGATGAAAATTAACGTGACGAAATTGAAGCGCGCGACCTCGAACGTGTCTTTGCCAACACTGCGGGGACTGCGACCGTGCTTGCTGCGCTGCCCCCTGAACACCAAGACATCCATAACAAGTTCGAAGAAGCCGATGCACAGATCGGCCAAGATGCTCCACATTGGGTTGCTCCATTCGGGTGACACCCTGAGCTGTCGCTGTTCTCGTATTGGTCCGACTAGGGTGAGTGTCGGATGACGGCGGAATGTTACCGTGCTTCCGACAGGGAATGCTGTCGCAACTGGCTATCTCGAACGCGGGGTTGACCGTGGTCGGTCAACGTCCGCAGTTGGCCGCTAGGAGGCTTTCGACTGCTTGCGCGCCGCTCGCAATGTTTCGTACGCATCGTTCATCGACCACCATCTTGGCGACAGGTGTGTGATCAGCCAACTCGCTATCGGTGAGTAGCTGCTGACATGGAGGTCGAACAGGGGCTGCCTTCCTCGCGGCTGGCGCTTGGGTGGCTTGAACCGAAACTCAAGCGCGAGATCGGGCCGCGGCTTCTCGACGCGTTCCGCTCCGCGAACCAAAGTGACTTCGTCCGTGGCACCTAGTTCGAGTTCGGCTGTCGAGTCTTCTGATCCTGCGAGATCAATGAAATTGACGCTCTGACCTCCCCCGATTCCTAGCCTCTGAGTCTGGAGGCCGGGCACCGGAGAATGGCCGAAAGAGTCAAAGAACTGCCGGAACAAGATTGAGTCGTCACCTGAGGTCAATAAAAAGATTAGACAAGGCTGAGGCGACGCAGGTGGAAATCTGCTCGAGAGCTTGGGAAGTGGACGACCTGCGGTTCGCTGCATGAAGTCTGTGAGTACATCGCACACGAAGCGGACCTCTATCTCATCCTTCAGATCAACTAAAAGGTGACCTGAACCTACGCCAGGCAGCGGACGCTTCCATAAAGGCAGGCCAGCAAATGCGTCTACGTCTTTTGTCATGGCGGCGTTTGCGAGAGAAAAAGGAAGTTGGCGCGGTGGTCGGCGAGAAATCGAGGCGCTTCACGAGCGTCTCCTTCTGGCCGTTTGTGCGCGCACTCCAAGAAGGGCAGCCAGCCGCGCAGCCGCGGCTTCAGTTGACCGCGGTCTCCTGCATCCGGCCGCCGTCCATCACGAGCACTCGGTCGGCTACGTCGAAGTATCGTTCGTCGTGTGAGATGACAACCAACGTGTGGCCCTGCTCACGCAGCGCGGGCAGGAACTCGCGGTAGAAGCGCGTTCGAAACGCAGGGTCTTGGTCCGCAGCCCATTCGTCGAACACCATGACGGGCCGGGCCTCAGCCCAGGCATGCACCATGGCCAAGCGTTTGCGCTGACCGGTGGACAGGTCCGTGCTGCTCAGCCGACCGGCCCGAACGGAGAGCTTGTGCGCCAGGCCCAACCGGAGAGCTTGTGCGCCAGGCCCAACCGCTCCAGCGCGGCCTGTGCGGCGGCGTCGCGCTCGGCCGGCGGCGCATCGGTGTCGGGCAGTTCCTCGAACAGGTGAAAGTCCGATAACACGGGTGAGAAGAGCTGGCGGTAGGCGTCTCGGCCGGCATCGTCCACCTGCCGGCCGTCCAGCAGCAGCTCGCCTTGCTGCGGCCGGTACAGCCCGGTCAGCAGCTTGAGCAGCGTGGTCTTGCCAGCGCCGTTGTCGCCGGCGATGAACAGAATCTCGCCACGGCGCAGCTGCAAGTCCAGCGGACCGAGCGTGAAGGGCGCTGCGCCATCGGTGGCTTCGTAAGCGTAGCGAACGCCCTGCAGCGCGATGCTGTGCACCAGCGGCGGCGGCGTAACCTCCGCACTACTGCTCTCGGGGTTTGCGAAGCTGGAGCCGAGTTCGTCGACTCGCCCCAGCGCCACGCGTGCACGGGCGTAAAACGGCAGGAATCACAGCACCTGGTCAAGCGAACCCTTCATGTATAGCAGCGCCAACACGAAGCCGCCCGCCACCTCGGACGGCAGTTGCCACAAGCGCGCGGCCGCGAACACCAACGCAACCAGTAGAAAGTACAGCGCGGCGCTGGCCTCGAACGACAGTGCATACAGGTCGCCGGCCTGCACCTGGGCACGCGCGATGTCGGCCGCGTGACGCGCAATTCGCCCGTCCAGCAGCTGTCGGCGTCGGCTACGGCTGAGCCGCAATTCCTTGGCGCCGTCGCCCAGCGTACGCCAGGCCTTATGGAGTGCGTCCTCATCACTGCGCGCTGCCTCGAAGCGGACGATGGCGCGCTCCTGGGCCCAGCGCTGCAGCGCCAGCGACAAAGCAAGCGCGCTTAACACCAGCACCGCGAGCTGCCACGACAGCCAAGCCAGCCACAGCACGCAGCCCACTACCACGCTAGCAGCGACCACCGTCATGGGCAGCGACAAACACAGTCCGCTGACCATGCCCACATCCTGGGTCAGCACAGGTACGAGCCGATGCGTGCGGTAGCGCTCCAGCGCGTCCAGCGGCGCGGCAAGGATGCGCTGCGCCAGCATGAGCCGCAGCTCCTGGATGATGGCTTGGCCAGTGCGATTGCTCAAAGCACTGGCGGTAGCACGGCCGGCCAACATAGCCAGTCCCAAGCCAGTGAATGCCAGGACCATCTCGGTCAGCGGACCAGCGGGCCGGTGCAGCGCGGCGTTGATGCGGGCTAGCAGTGCCACGGTGGCGGCGCTTGCGGCCACTCCAGCGAGGCCGGCCAGCGTCAGTGCCAAGGCATGGCGGCGAAGGAGGCCAGCAGGGCCAAGCAGCATCGAGAGGGAGGTCATGTCACGCATGGAGTCCGGAACAAGATGTGGACGGGCCCGCGTGGCGTCGGCTGGCGGAAGTGCGACCATACTACCCCCGCCTTTAGGGACGCCTTGAGAGCCAGCTATGAAGGTCCGCTATTGGCCGCATTCTGCCGTAGGCGCGCCGCCTTCAGAGGGCCCATAGCGGACGTCAAGCCCGCTCGTCGTTAGAAGCACCTACAACAGACTTGCGCCCTGGATCGGCATAGTTGAATCGCTGCCGCTCGAATTCGTCTTCCAGGCTGTCGATGCCTTGTCTCACTTTGAGGCGAACTTCATCAGCGGTGATCGGCACAAGCCAATAGCACTTAACGCAACCTTCTTCGTCCGAGAAGTTCTCAAGGTCAGGCCCGTCCAAATAAGGCCGTGAAACCAAGCCGTACTCGCATTGCGAAGAGTCGAGCCAAGGCCGACCGAGGTTGACTGTGTGAGCCCAATCAAGACCGGGCCCGTTGCAGTGATAGTGGGCCACGGCGTACAGCAACTCGACCAAACCCAGCGATTTCCTAGGGCTGAACAGGTGGAGTTCGATTGCAGGGACACGCTTATTGCTCGAAAGTCCCGCGGTTGCGTATGTCCAGAGCACTCGCCTCGCGCCGGGGGGCGCGCATACCACCTTGAAGCCAGGCGGAAGCTCTTGGACAGGCCCTGCGTCGAAAGGACACTCTTCCGTGGGTCGAGACCATATGCGCTCGTAGTGACGCTGAAGCCGTGCGGTGCGGTGCGGTGCGGTGCGGTGCGATTCAAGGATGCTCCCCATTCAGTCGAAATAACAGACAGCAATGCCCGCTTCTGACCGGATTCTGCCCGTCACATGGATGCCTCAAGCGTTGACCTTCATCTGGATGCTAATTTCCGAATAGCTGACAAGCAGGCCTCGTGCGTAACAGCCCGACAGTCGACAGCCTGCTGAACTATCCATATGATGAAATCGTCATTGACCTGATCGATGCCGTCGGGGAGGTGCTCCCCGGCTCTTCTATAGGCTATCCAAGCGATGTAGCAAACTGAGCCGCCAACGGCGTCGATCGCAGTGTCCGTTTCACTAGGGCCGCGACCAAGATAGGCGTACAGACCTTCATCGTTAGCATCCATGAGCTGTTCGTTCAGGTGATCGCCCGTAACTGGACTGCCTGCTTCCCAAGCCTGAAGCGTCGCGACAACATGGCCGATCCCAACTCGCTGGACCTCTGCAGGCGTGAGGGCGTCTCGGACCTGAACTGCAATCCAGATGCAAAACGAGGCCTTGTTCCTTTCATCTAGGGCAACAAACCGTGCCAGCTGTTCGCCGTGTGGTGATTGCATGCTGCACGTCGCTTTTTGGGATAAGTTGTGGAGAGCCCGCAAAAGTCCGGTCCTGCCCGACTGTAGCCGAAGCACATTCGACGATGCGGGGCCCTGAGCTGTCTTTCTGGCAGCGCAATACAGTGCCGCTTAGCGGACTTTGGTTGTGAGTACGCCATCCCGCCGAGAGCTTTTGGAGTTCAAAGCTTCAACTGGATGCCACGCTTTCGGCCGTCGCGCCATCAGCTTTGAGCGCTTGTCCAGCGGCAGTCGCGAGCCATGCTGCCATTCGTGCGGCTGTGTGGTCATATGGTTCGCTCCATCGCGCAAATTGCACCTTGGAGCAGATGCGTGCCTCACTCGGAGATCCGTAAACTCCCGGCGAACACATCTTGACGAGCGCGCGAACACACTAGTCGTCGACAGCGACAGACTCTGCAATCAACGACTCGAAGTACGCCTCCAGTAGGGTTTGAATCGTAGGCGAGGCTCCAAAGTACATGTCATCTTGTTCATCGAATGACCGCTCTTCAGCAAGTGACGAATACTCTTCGAGCGAGGACACATTGTGAACAGGGGTGCTCTTGGCAAGGTCCCAACATCCGGCGAGCGCGGCTGCCTGGGTTCTTGCACCGATCCGCGTAAGAACGGAAAGCGTAGCGGCAACACCTTCCATCCCACAGTTATGAAAATACTGCAGGTGCCCACCATTGCTGACCTGCACGTCGTACTGATGCGCCAACCAAAAGGGTTGATACTTCTTTTGCTTCTGCAGCTTTCGGTGTTCTGCAAGATGCAGGGCCAACGCCCAAAACCGCGCGCTCTCGTCGGCGTCCAACTCAGACTTGGCAATCACGATCAGCGGCGTGCCGACGCAGCTTTTGCGCCACAAAAAATGCTTGGCGAGAATTGACATGGATGTCGGATGCTCCAGGGGGTAAGGGCGTAAGCGTTCGGCGACACCATCTTGACCGTGGCATGGCGGATCAGCTAGCAGTGCGTCTCGCAGCGAATCAGCGTCGAATCGAGGTGAGGCATCGAGCACCCCTGAATCATTGAATACATAGCTTCCCTCGTGCTTGCTGAATGCATATGCAACGGCGCCTCCGAACTTCCAGTCGCCGCGGGTGGTGACGTCGACCATATAGGGTCGACTGGAATCTTCTGTGATCTCTATCGGCGCCTCACTGATCGAGGCCCAGCAGAAGTCGTTCGGGCCTTCTCCTTCGAACATGAGGAAGGAGGTCATCAGGCTGGTAGCTGGGACGTCATCATTCCTGCGCAGAGACAACCGCGGAGGCGCTCTCCCAAGTTCGCGGAACACCTCGGCGACGAGCGACTCAACCCCCAAGACATCGGCGGGCGGTTGCGAGATGGGGATGAACAGACTGTCTGCCACACGAGCGACTGTAGTAGCTCAACCGTGCGCGGAGGCCTGCCAGCGGTGCGGCAGCAGTTCGTCGATGCGGCTATGCGGCTGTGTCGGAAGGCGCAAGAACACGTCCTTCAGATAGCCGTCGGCGGCCATATGCTGCGACGGTCCGAGCACGTACCAGCTCCCGACTTTGAACTCCTACAGGCTGCTCGCGTTCAGAGGAGCACCCTCTATTCTTGGCCAACCTCCCATGGACAGCTTGCAGACACTGCAGTCGCTCGGGATTTCGCTCCCGAGCCCGACCTACATCATTGGCGCCGTTCTATTTGGCCTCATCGGAATCGCGGTCTACCGCTACGCCAAGCGCGCCGGTCGTCCGCGAAGCAAATGGCTCGGCGTCGCCCTGATGCTCTATCCCTACGCGATTCCGCAGACCTGGTTGCTGTACGTCGTGGGCGTGGCACTCTGCGTAGGTGTGTTTGTTGACCGCGAATGAGCCGTCGGCTCTGGATAGGACACCCAATACGCTCAGCCCAGCGACGTCAGCGCCTTGCCAAGGGCTTGCATGGAAGCCATCTCGAAGCTCCCTTCGTTCGAATCGGTTTCATGGAATGAGCACGCCACCACGCGGACCAGCAGGCCATCGGGGCTGTACCCATCAAACTGCGCGTCAGCCTCGAACGACTGTCGGACACCCCGGTAGACGGCGTCCTTGAATATGTCTGGAATCTGTTCCGGCGACACATCCCAGGTGAACGACGGCTCGGGGCCGGACGAAGCCTCGAGGGACAGAACGACGTGAGCGTACCGATGGAGTCCACCGGATTGGCGCACGATTCGACCTTACCCACTCACGGGGGCAGTAACACATCAGCCTACGGCAGGGTTTGATGTCGTTCTTTTTATCATGCGTCGCATCGTCTCTCGGCTCACGTTGCCCAAGCCTTGCTCTTGGCGCGCGGCTCGTTCGAGTTCCACCAGTGTCCAGTGCTGTCTTCCTGCGGGCGCGGCCGTGCAAGCCAGTGCTGTCACCCGGGCTTCGGCATCGGTGTCGTACTGGCGTGGTCGGCCTGATCGGGCCATGTCGAAAACGGCCAGTTCCACGCCGCCCTGCAAATACGCCGCCCGAGTGCGCCACACCGCAGTACGCCCAATCCCGAGCACGGCCATGATCTGCGCCTCCGGGACACCTTGATCCAAGCTGGACAACACATGAGCGATTGACTTCTCGCGATTGATGCACTCCCTTCATCCGGATGCCGTCGATCACCACGCGATCCTCTTCGGTCAACCGCAACTCCGTCTGGCGCATGACTACACCTCCTGTTCGAACCAAGCGACAAGGCGTGAAGTGCATTCATGTTTTGTTACTTTCGTGTCACTATCACTATAGTGGGCACGCATGAGCACCGTCCTCGACTATCGCTACCTCTCACCGTCCGCCCTCTTGCCAGAGGGCATGGCTTCCCGGCTGGCCCTGGCCACCAGCGGCGGCACCTCGCCGGCTGGCGAGGAGGCGCATCCGTACTTCTTCAGCGCTTTCGTCGAACATCCTTCGGTGGTGGCGACGGCACTGCTGGCGGTGGCGCGCGTGGCGCGCACGCGCTTCTACGTGCCACCCAACATGCTGGCCGCGATCCTGCGTGCGGCCGATCCGGTCGTGACATCGACCCCGCAGGGGCTGCGCTTCGAGTCCTTCAGCGCCTGCTGCGGCGTCTATGCCCGGCTCGACGTGGCCAGGGAGGCCCTGGACATCCACCACTGCGCGCCCGGCGTCACCAACGTTGATGTCAACCCGCCGCTGCGCCAGGCGCTGGCCGGCGTGCAAAGCCAGGACCAACTGCTGCTTGGCGTCGGCGACGAAGCGCTCCAGGTCAGCACCGGCAGCGCCCGCCTGATCGAGGAGAAGGTGCCCTTGCCGGGCCGGTGGCTGAAGGGCTTCGCCGAAACGCAGTACGCCTGCGCCGGCATGCGCCTGCATCACGCGCTGGATTTGGCGGCGACCCGTGCCTTCCTGCAGGCGCTGCCCCGGCAATCGGCCACCAAGGCCGTGATGTGGGCCGTGCCCGCGTTGCGCTCGCTGCGTCTGGCCTCCCACCCCGCCGCCGGCGCGGTATGCGTGGCCGGGCCGGAACGCCTGCGCGTGCTGGAACCGCTGCTGCGCTTTGCCACCGGCCTGCGCGCCTACGGGCCCGAGGTCGTTGCCGCTTCGCTGCCCGTCGCCAGCGCATGGGTGCTCGACCTGCCCGGTGGGCGTTTCACCGTGGCGCTGAGCCCTGAGAAGTCGCGCGGCTTCTCCGGCGAAGGCGGCGTGCTGCACGGCCTGGCCGGCGACACCGTGGCCGAGGACGCCGACCTGATCGCCACGCTGCTGTCCTTCGAGCCCCGCATCGACATTCCTCGCCTGGCGCTGGCCAGCGCGCTCACGGTCGCCCGCGTGGGCGATGCGCTCGGCGTCCTGGCTTCGTCGGGACAGGTGGGATTCGATCTGGCCGATGCGGCCTACTTCCACCGCCCCCTGCCGCTGGCGCGCGGCGCCCTGGCCGACATGCATCCGCGCCTGGCCGACGCGCATCGGCTGGTGGAAGCCGGCGCGGTCCTGCCCGGAGTCGGCCATGGTACCTACCGGGTGCACTCGGCCGACCTGCGCTACGAGGTTCGCCTGCACGAAGGCGACGCGGTCGACCGCTGTACCTGCCCGTGGTTCGCCAAGTACCGCGATACGCGGGGCCCCTGCAAGCATGTGCTGGCGGCGCGCATCTTCAGCAGAGGGAAACAGGAATGACGGCGCTGACCCTGACACTCGACGCGCGCCGTGCCCACCTGCGCCAGGCCGTGAAGGCGAGCGGTGACGAGTCTTTGGCGGAACTGCGGCAGGCGCTGGCCGGTGCCCGCGAAGACGAACGCCAGGCGCTGGCCAAAACTCTGCCGCCCTCCCGCTGGTTCAGGCAGGAGGGTTTTACCCGCCGTGCCTGTCTTGCGCTCGCCGGACTGGGCAACCCAAAGCAGATCGTCGACGCGCTCATGCCTTTCGAGCCCGTGAAAGTCCGCGCCCTAAAACCTCATGCCGGCGTCGTGCAACAGGCCGTGTTGGAAGGCACGCGCGACCGCGAAGCGCCCTGGCTGCACGCCTTCATCGACACGATGGCGGATCACGGGTCAGGTCTGCATGCACAGAACTGGGCCATCGCGCGAGAACTGGTCGTGTCGCGCCGGCTGCGTCCGGATTCGCTGGCGTACTTCAACCGGCTGGTGCAGTGGCTGGTCGTTCGCCAGACCGACGGTGCGCCCCACAAGCCGACGGGCGCGCAGATCGCCGACGCCCTGCTGGCCGATGCCTACCTGATGGAGCATGAGTTCCTGCAGTTCTTCCGCGTGGAGGGCATGGGCGGCAACTACCAGCTCACCGACTGGAATGCGGCGGGTTGGGATGACGCGCTGCGCCTTGTATGCGAACGCCGACCCGGTCTGCGTGAGGAACTGCTGCGCGAGAGCCTGGACGCCCTGCTGCGGGACTTCTCTGCGAAGAACTGCGTCTGGTACCACCGCGTCCATCGCCTGCTCGAGCCTTCGGCCGAAGACATCGCCCGGCATGCGCTGCGCTACTGCGCCGTGCTGGCCACTGCGCCCAGCACTTCGGTGGGGCTGGCGCAGGACATGCTGCTCCGGGGCGCGAAGGCCGGCAGGGTCGACGCCGATGCGCTTATTGCAGCTTCCGGTGCGGTGCTGTTGCGCACCGAGAAGAAGCTGCTCAAGGCGCAGCTCGCGATTCTGGCCGCGCTGGACGCAGACGAAGCGCAGTGCCAGGCCATCGCTGCCTTGGTGGCCGGCGTGCGTGACGCATTGCCGCCGGAGCTGCGGTCGGCCGCGGACCGGCTTGGGGGGACCGACGCTCAGGCAGACGCCCCCGCCGCAGCCGAAGCCGTGGCAGGCGATCCGGTTGCGGTGCCGCCTCCGCGCCGCAGGCCGTTGCCTACTTCCATTTCTGCCCCCGAGCCCATTCAGGATGAGGCCAGCTTCGTCGCCGGGGTGGCCGCGCAACTGGAAGGAAGCGGCGACGGCGCGGACCTACCCCAATTGCTGGCCTATGGGGCCGCGCATCCGCGCATGGCGGTGGACGCGGCGCTGCTGCAGCGCGCGCAGGAAGTCTTTGACGGCGTCTGGGATGCGAATGCTGCCTCCCCCCGCCGTCATCTGGCCGCATGGCTGCTCGGCCGCGCGGGCGAGGCGGCGAGCCTGGCCTTCCGGGGCTATCGCCGCTATGTGACTGTGCGTCCGGGCGACGCGGACCCCGAAGGCGCCGAGATCGAGTCGAACACCAGCAAGAGCAGCACCTATGACGTGGAAAGCGGCGAATGGAAGCAGGTGGCCGTTCACCACTCCCGCTCCGGCTACCGGTTCTTTCCCACACATTCGCCGGCCGGGCTGCTGATGGCGCAGTTCCGGGCCGAACCGTTGGCGGCCCCGCTGGTGTACCGACCACGCACATGGCTGCGCGCGGTGTGCGAACTGGGCGAGGGCACTTTCGGCCGCGAGCTGGAGGTCCTAGGGGCCCAGCCCCGGCCCCTGTGGCTGACGCCCGATGAAGCCCTGCCGGACGCCACGGCCGGCTTCGCGCAGCGCGCCCTCGACGTGTCGCGCGTGGCCGCGGAATTCACCTTCCGGGCACAGGAAGCGCGCGAGCAGGACGGCTTCGAGCAGATCGTGCAGTGGACGGCCTGGCTGCTGCGCGAGCACCCCGACACGCTGGCCGCGCATTTCCATCCCGCGTTGTATACGGCAACGGCGGTGGTGAACCTGCGCGGCATCGGCGCGCTGATGCAGGCGCTGGGCGCCAGTCGGCAACTGCCGGGCGGGCCCGTGTATTCCGCGCTCGCGCTGGGCCTGTCGGCGAAGGAGGCTGCGCCGCGTGCGCAGGCCGCAGAGGCGGTCGCGGCGCTGGCGGCGTCCGGGCTGCTCGATCCCGAATGCTTTGCGGCCGAGCTCGGTGCGCACATGGCCGAGGGCTTCGCGATGGCCGGGCGCGTGGCGCAGGCGCTGGCCGATGCGGCCTCCATCGGTGCGCTGTCCGGCTATCGGGTGTTGCAAACCCTGGCGGCGCTGCTGCCCGGTCTGGACGGCGTGAATGGCGCGGCCCGGCTGGTGGAGCTGGCCGCGCGCCTGTCGGCGGTCTACGGCACGCCTCTCGCGCTGCCGGCCACGCTGGCGAGCAAGGCGAAAGGGGCCTCGGTGATGGCGGTGGCGCTGAGGGCGCTCGCCGCCGGGGGCCCCGGCCCCACGGATCTGGCCCACGAGGCTGCCGCCGAAGCACACGCCACCGAACACGAACAGGAACAGGAACTTCAGGGATGAGCTACGACAACGTATGGGACTGGTATCGCGACCTCGGCCGCCTGGTCACGCAGGGCGCGAGCCTGCAGGATCTGCACGCGTCCCTGTGCGCGATCCGCGATGCGGGGCCCCATCTGCGGGACGGCTCGCCGGCTTGCCTGCGCCAGTTGGCCACGACGTGGACGCAGCGGCCCGCATTCGTGCCGATCCGGCTGGCCGAGCTGTTCGAAGGGCAGGCGGTTGCGCACAGCGACGACTACGTGCTGGCGATGGTCGCCGGTCTCGGCGGGCGCCATGAGTGGGAGGTGCGTGCCTTCATGCTGCGCCACGACCGGGCGCTGCGCGACGAGACCTTCTGGCGCATCTTCGAGGTGGAAGGCGGCGGCGAGATCTCGCTGGCCAACGTCGACAAGTTCTCGCGCGAAGAGGGGAACTGGCACCACACGGTGGTCGACCTCGTCGCCGACGGCACGCTGGATCGAGCGCGCGTGCTGCGTGCTTGCCTACAGGCACTGAACCGCGATTTCTCCGCCTACCGGGCCGGCTGGTTCTCGCGCGTGTACGCCGCGCTGGCGCCGAGCGCGCAGGAGGCCGCGGCCGACCAGGCGCTGCTGCGTCTGGGCCTGGTGTCGCCCATCACGGCAACCGTCTCACTGGCCGTCGTACAGCTCGCCGCCGTGCACAAGGCCGGACTGCTGGAGGCGGATCCCTTCATCGAGGCGGCCCCTGCCGCCCTGGCCGGCGGCAAGGCGAGCGCGCTCGCGGTGTTGCGCGTGCTCGGCGCGCTCGGCGCTGCCGCGCAGGGCGAGAGCAAGGACGGCCACGCCCGGCGTGCGGATGCTGCCGCGCAGGTGATCGCGCAAGGCGCGGCCCATCCACACGCGGATGTGCAACGGGCCACGCTCGCCGCGCTCGCCAAGCTCGGACGCACCGAACTCGTGGTGCAGGCCAGCGGTTCGCTGTCGCCCGCCGTCGCGGCGGAACTCGCGCCCGAGGCAGGCGCTGCGGCTTCGCTGGAGGCGCCGTCCTCCGCGTCATACCCCGTGCCCGCCGCCGCGCCCGTGCGGCCCTTCACTGATGACGATGCGGTCGAGCGCTGGGCCGCCTTGCTCGAGACTCCGCGCGATGCGATCGAGTTCGAGCTGGGGCTGGCCTGGCTCGCCGGACCCGCTACGGCCGGCGCGCCGCCGCTTGTTGAACGGCTGGCGCCGCTGCGCAAGCGCGCTTTAAAGCTGGCGGAGCGGGACAGCTCGCACTTTCCGGCCGTTATGCTGGCCGTGGTCTTCGAGCCCGCGAACGAGTTCCTGCCGCAGACTTACTTCCGGTCGACGACGACCTTCGTGCGCGACGGCGAGACCGTGGTCAAGCAAGGAGAGCGCGAGGACCGGCCGACGGCGGAGCAGAGCAGCGTGCTGCCCAGCTTCGTCGTGCGTTTGCGCGAGGTGGCTGCGATCCTGCAGGGTCGGGCCGCGCGGCGGCCGCTGCTGGCCACGCCGACCGACACGCTCGGCCGCGTGGAGGCCGAAGTGCTGCTGGAGCGGCTTGCCGAAACACGGCAGCTGGGCCAGGCGGATGCCAGCGTCGCACCGCTGTCCGCGGACCTCCAGCAGGCGCTGCTGCGCGTGCCGCCCGACGCACAGGGCCAGGTTCTGGCCGCGGCCGCTGTCGCGGCCCCGCTCGTCACCGAGGCGCTGCGCATCGAGTGGCGCAGCCGCGGCTCCGAGACGCTCAAGGCCGACGGATCACCGCAGTGGGTGTGGTGGGACCCGCGCATCCATGCCGATCCGAGCGAGCAGCCCTCGTCCGCCGACCCGGCGCTCATCCCGTCCTCGCCGATGGAGCTGTGGCGCTCCTACCGCGGCACCACCGATCTGGTCACGCACGAACTGGCCCTGGTGCACCCACCCTCGACCCTGCGGCTCACGGCCGTGGGGCTCGAGCTGCTGAACCACACGATTTCCGGCGAGGTCGAGCACCACGCTGGGCCGCTGCTGGAGGTGCTGGCCGCCCATCCCGGTACTTGGACGGCCGAGACGGTGCAACTGGTGGCTCTTGGCATGTCGGCCGGGCAGGCGCCGCTGCGCGCCCAGGCGGCCGAGCTGCTGGTGGCGGCCATACCCGCCCGCCTGGCCGTGGCGCAGGCGGCGCGCGGCTTCGCGGACTGCGCACCGGCCTGCGTGCTCACGCGCTGGGCGGCGTCCTTCACGGATGTGGCCCGGATCGACCCCGGCCTGGTCGTGCAACTGCTGGGCGCGCTGTTGCCCCGGCTCGACCGGGCGACGCGCGGCATCGGGGCCTTGCTCACGGTTCTGCTGGACGAATCCCTGCGCATCGGGGCGGGCGCGCCATCACCTGCGCTGCGCGAATGGCTCGCAAGCTTCACCGGGGCGTCGGCCGCGGCCAAGGCCGCGAACGCACTGCTGCGTTGAACCGCGAGGCACCGTGCCGATGGGCCGAATGCTCGGGGGCCTTGCCTGCCAGCGAGGTCCCTTCCTTTTTGCTGGACATGAACGATGACTCAAAACCCCTGGCGCATCCCTGCGACCCATGATCCCCAGACCCGCGAGCACCTCGCCCGCTGGGAAGTGCTGCGCAGCGCAGGCCGTTTCGAGTGGGACGCAGACCGGAGCGCCACCTGGCAGCAGGTGCCGATGACGCCACCCTACGCTGCGCTGCGTGAGCCGCTGGCGTCGGCCGGGCTCGACCCCGACACGGCCGCAAGGCCCGCGCACGACGACTGCCTCACGCAGTTGCGCAAGCGCGCGGCCGCATGGTCGGTGCAGCAAGCCGCGGCGGCCTTCGTCGCGGGCCTGTGGTCTGCGCCTGCCGCGTGGCGCAGTGCCTTGCCCGGCGTGCTGATCGCCCGCGCCATGCCCGCGCACCCGTTCACGCCGTGGAGCGCGTCATCGTCCGATCTGTGCGAGGTCTGCGGCTGGCGCCAAGGTCCTGTGCAGTTGCTGCAGGCCTGGGCCTTCCGCCTCACTGTCGGCACGCCGCTGGACGGCGACCCCGCGGGTCACGCCCAGGTGCTGCAGTGGCTGGGCGACGCGCGCCCCGAGCCCACCGAGTACGACCGCTGGGCGCTCGGCGCCCTTCGGACCGTGCTGCGCAGCCTGCCTGCCGCCACACGCTACTCGGCTGCCGCCGAGGCGATCGCGGCGACCAAGATCCTGCGCGGTGCGCACACGCCGGTGGCGGTGCTCGAAGACCTGGCGCTGGTGGGCGTGCTGGCACCGCCCACGCACCCCGGCATGGCCGAGCGCTTCACCTCCTATCGCGAGCGTGACGCGAGGCCCAATCTGCGCGTAGAAGTGCAGGCGCCGCTGGCCTGGTGGGACAGCAACGTCGGACAGCACGGTGTGCGCACCGAGTACTTCGACGTGCTGTTCGGGGGGCTGGACATTCCCACCGTGTCGCTCGAGGCACCGCGACCCGTGCCGCTCCCGGCGGCCAAGGACAGCCTCGACGGCGGCCTCGCGGCGCGTGCGCGGGCGCTGGCGCCGAAGCAGCCCAGGGCCGCCGCGTCGGTGGGCGACGGGCCCGCCGCGGCGGGCGATGTGTGGGCCATCCGGCTCGAGCCCGGCCGCTGGGTGACGGTGTATGTGCATGAGGTGCGCGAACGCGTGCGAGCGTATGCGCATGCGGAGTTCCTAGCCGGGGTTTTCAGCGACCTTCCCGATGCAGCGGACATTCCCGTCCGCGTGCAGCCGCGCCGCAGCGGCCGCGCGCCCACCTGGGTGCATTCGCTGGACAAGACGCCGTGGGTGCGCCGCATCGCGCAGGGCCGGCATGCGCCTGCGGGCGACGGAGCGCGCCCGCACGACGGCGGTTGGGGCGCCGCGAAGGAACTGCGCCACCTGAGCAGCTGGCACTACGACTAGTGTCCCTTGAGCTTGGCAAGGCGGTACGCCATCTCTTCTCGAACCTCCGCGTCCGAGTGAGCTGAGAAAGCCCTTAAAGCCTCAATAGCTTCCGGGGTTCCAATATCGAGGAGGGGCTGCTGTCATAGCAGACGTCAAGTCTTTCCAGAAACAGGTGAGACGGCTAGCGCAGGGTATCGTGCATGTCGCCTCTTGGCCGACTGTAGCCGGTAGCCGCGTCGGCCTGTTTGGGCCCATACCGGCTGTACATGATTCTCAAAAGCGGACGTCCCCGGTCAGCCGAGCGTCGGCGAGCCATTGAAGGCAGGGGTTCGTTTCATCATCTCGACAAGAAAATCCATCGCTGCGCGTACCGGCCCAGCGCTCTTCAGGTCGCGATGGACCACCAGCCAGATGTCTCTGGCAAATGATGGCTCATCGTCGGCGACGCGCAGTAATGTCTCGTCGGCGTCGCCCAAGAAGCAAGGAAGCCCGCCCACGCCTGCCCCCGCTTGGACCGCTGCGTGGTGGCTGTTGATGTCACTGAGCTCGCAGGCGATTGGGCGCTTGCCCGCCACGCTGCGAAGCCACTTTTGCTGTGGCATGTCTTCAAAGCGCGCGTCATAGGCAATGAACTCCCAAAGCTCCGGGTGCGAGAGAGCCTCGTAGCTCCGACTGGCGTACAGAGCGAAAGCCATGGTTCCCAGCTTCCGCACGACGCTGCCTGGTTCCTTGGGCCGGACCAGTCGAACGGCAATGTCCGCCTCGCGCCGACTCAGCGACACCTGCTGCGCCTGGCCGGATACGGACAGCTGGATGGCAGGAAACCGTTGGCGAAACTCCGTCAGATGCTGCGCCAGGAAGCTGGCCACCAAGACCGGCGGCACGCTGAGGGCAACTTTACCGGCGAGTGGGGACTGGCTGGCGCGGACGGTTCGCTCGATGGCGAACGCATCGTCTTCCAAGGCCCGCGCCAACGCGAACACGTGGGACCCCACGTCGGTCAGGCGGCAGGCCCGCGGCAGTCGTTCCACGAGGCGCACCTGCAAATCGCGCTCCAAAGAGCTCAGTCGACGGCTGATGGTCGCGTGATCGACCTTCAGCTCGCGGGCCGCGCCTGACAAGGTGCCCGAGCGAGCCACCGCGATGAAATGCCTGAGGTCTTCCCAATCGAACATCTGTGCATTTTCTCCAGGATGAGTTGCATTTTCTGAGAATTTACGCACGGCGGCGCGACGCCTAGATTCGAGCCCTTCTCTGTCTCCAGGGGCGCCGTCGATGGTTACCGTTTCCTTAAACCACCGCCAGCGAGGGACCTTGGTCGCTGCGGGCCTGGGCTTCGTCGTGGTGTTGCTGGATGTCAGCGTGGTCAACGTCGCGCTTGAAACGTTGCGCACGAACTTCGGCACCGATGTCGCCGGGCTGCAGTGGGTCGTCAACGCCTACACGCTGGTGTTCGCGGCGCTGCTCCTGACCTCGGGAGCGTTGGGCGACCGGATGGGCGCCAAACGGGTTTTCGTGGCGGGTTTCGGTGTCTTCACGATGGCCTCCCTCGCCTGCGGTCTCGCGCCGAGCCTGAAGTTGCTGGTGGTCGCGCGCGTCGTCCAAGGCATGGGCGCGGCGCTCCTGGTTCCCAGTTCCCTGCTACTGCTGCAGCAGGCTTTTCCGAATCCTGCACAACGCAGCCGCGCAGTTGGTTGGTGGGGAGCAGCCGGAGGTATCGCGCTGGCAGCTGGTCCGGTCCTAGGCGGCCTGCTCATCACGCATGTGGGATGGCGTGGCATCTTTCTCATCAACCTGCCGATTGGCGTGCTCGGGTTGGCACTGACCCTGCGCTATGCGCCCACCGCAGTCGCGAAGGCGGGTCGTGGACTCGACCTGCCGGGTCAACTCGCAGCCATCCTTGCGCTCGCTTCGCTGACCGCCGCGCTGACAGAAGCAAGTCGGCTGGGATGGTTGCATCCATGGGTCTGCGGCGGAATGGCCCTGTCGCTCATCAGCGCAACCGCGTTCTACTGGCTGGAGCAGCGCAGCAAGGCGCCAATGCTTCCGCTGTCGTTGTTCCGCAGTGCGACCTTCTCGACAGTGACTGCCGTGGGTCTGGTGGTGAACTTTGCGTACTACGGGCTGGTGTTCGTCTTCAGCCTGTTCTTCCAGGCGGTCCAGCAGTTCACTCCGCAACAGACCGGCTTGGCCTTCTTGCCGATGACGGCCATCCTGATGGTCATGAACATCGTCGCCGGACGATTGGTCACCCGCGTGGGTACTCGCGCTTTGATGGTCGCCGGACTGGCGCTCGCGTCGTTGGGCTATCTGCTGCTGCTTCGCGTCGAAGCAGACCGCCCCTATCTGACGCTGGTATTGCCGATGTTGCTTGCAGCCAGTGGTATCGCGTTGGTCGTTCCGACGATGACCAACGCCACATTGTCATCAGTGGATGCAGCCTATGCAGGCATCGCTTCTGGCGTTCTCAACTCGGCCCGGCAGATTGGAGGCATGCTGGGCGTGGCTGTGTTTGGCTTCTTTGTGCGAGACACGGAACCAAGCCTCTTTTTGAGCGGTATGCATGTGTCGATTGCACTGGCCGTCGCTCTCTTGTTCGCCGGAGGCATCCTGAGCTGTCTTGGCTTGAAGGACGGAATGCCCGCAGCCGACGCTGCCCAGTCGCCAACCAGCCCTTCGTCATAGTTCCTGACCCCGCCTGGATGTGTGGGCGAATGAAAATCCGATGAACTCAAGCCTGCGCCTTTTGTTTCAGCCAAAGCCCGAAGTCCATCATCACCTTAACAACTGGCTTCAAGCGCTCGCCATCGGCCGTCAGCGCATATTCGACCCTCACAGGCGCGGTGGGATGCACCGTGCGCTTCACCAGACCCGCCTCCTCGAGCGCGCGAAGGTCGAGGGTGAGCGAGCGCTGCGAAATACCGGGAACGTCTCGCCGTAACTCACTGAAGCGCTTGGGCCCATCGACGATATAGGACACAAGGAGGAGCCGCCATCTGCCACCCAAGAGGCGCATAGCTTCCTCCACCGAGCAACCCGTCACGTTTGCTTTCATAGCACTTCTTTCAGAAAAACGCGGTCGGTATACTTTTTTAACCTACGTGCAGTTTTATTGCCTTCTTCCAATTTTATGCCTGCGCCATAGCATGGCTCCACGGCGCTTCCGGCGCCTCTCATATTGGAATGAACCTGCATGAAGCTGTACTACATACCCGGGGCCTGCTCGCTTTCGCCCCATATCGTCCTCAATGAACTCGCCCTGGACGTCACCCTGGTCAAGGTGGACTACAAGACTCACAGGACCGAGGACGGCCGCGACTTCCATGAAATCAGCCCATTCGGCTATGTCCCACTGCTGGAACTCGATGACGGCACAGCACTTCGCGAAGGTCCGGCCATCGTGCAATATCTGGCTGACTTGAAGCCGGAATCCGGCCTTGCACCGATGAACGGGACCCTCGAGCGCTATCGCCTTCAAGAGTGGCTGAGCTTTCTGACGTCTGAAGTCCACAAAGGCTTCATCCCCCTGCTGTACTCGGTGCTTGCCGGCAAATACGTCGAAGCCGTCAAGCCGAAGTTGGCAAGGCGCTATGCCTGGATTGACGAACAGTTGGCTGGCCGCGACTACCTCATGGGAGAAACGTTTACTGTGGCCGATGCCTACCTGTACGCGCTGACTGGCTGGGCCCAGGCACCGTGGTTGGAATCCGTCTACAAGGCCGACATCCATTTCGATGGCTTGCGCAACCTCGAAGCTTGGTATGTCCGCATGCGCGGACGGCCGGCCGTCCGCAAAGCGCTCGATACAGAAGGGCTCAAGTAGCCATCCAAGTCAGTCTGGAACCACTGTGGAGATTCTTTTTGAAGCCGAGAGCATGCCAAAGGCCGCTCCAGCCCCATGGGAGGCGGACTGCTGGCAACGCGCCCAAACGTCCGCTGTTGGCCGCGTCCCGCCCCCTAGTCATAGGCAACAGTTGCGGCATGGGTTGGCAGTTCGGCTCGCAGCTTGGCAAGGCACTCACGGAGTTGCTTAGCATCGCGAGGATTGCGGTCTGCGAAGTCGGCCCAGTAGACAAATCGCAGCCGGTGCGGCATTTCCATCAACCCCGTGATTGCGTCCCAGAAAGCATCCCTGTTCCGGCCGTACCACCCTGGAAAGTCGAGCGAGTTCATCAGTCGGTTCTGAAGTTCGAGCGAACTGCTCACATCGCTCAGCTCTACCGTCACCTCGTCTTTACGCGCCACCATGCCGTTCCAATCTCCTCATTTCTGGCACCACTGAGAGTCGCTGTCGAAGGTCGGCTCCTGGCCGACTGTAGCCGGTCGACGCCTTTCCGCGCTGCACTCAATGAACACCGCTCCGCCTTCACGCGAAGCTTGGCGAACGAGGGAGTCAACGGCATGTCGAACATCCTCGCCATCGATGTTCTGAATTTCGAAGCGCTCTGCCGACCAATCGGACGCGAACTCCTGGAGCTCTTCATGCGCCCAGACGGCACCGAGTGCAAAGCGCTGCGACAGGCGGCCTATTCGTAGTGCTTGGACGACCGCTTTAAGTGTGTCTTGGTCCCCTAGAACCCAGCCGTCTTCAGAACCGTCAAGTTTGGCGTGGCCGATGTACACGGAGTAGTGGGGCATTGCTTCCCGATGAAGTCGGCCACCATGCTCCTCCAGTCGATTCATGACCTCTGGCGCCACAACGGCGCCGGGCGGGATGGCCAACACAAAATTCAGCCCTTTCAATGCTGCCATGTATTGCGTCAGCTTGAGTTCATAGGTGACACGCACGCGTGGGCTCGCTTTGCTCAGGACCACAAGTTCGTCAGTCGTATAGCTTGGCAATACCCCTCGCGGTGTGCCACTTTTGACGTCAGTCATTTTGCTCAGGGCCTCCAGCGCGCATAGATAAAGGTCCGCTTCGGGCGGCATTGTGAGACACGTTCGACCGACCGGTTCTGGCTGTGAGCAGCATGCCATGTTGCTCTCTGGTCGACTGGTGAGTCTCGGACCTTTAATGCCGTGGCATCGCGCACACGCGCTGCTTTATGGGCCGTGTCTCAGAGTTCTCAGCGCTGGCTCAGCCCGATGGCCGCACTCGCGCGAGCGAGCCTGCCACAGACTTTAATGGCAAAGAACACCGGAAGTGGCGCTGGGGATCCGAAGGACGCCCGAGCCCACGACAAGCATCGGTCGATGACATCTGGCGCTTCGCCAAGGTCTGCCGCTAGCAATGATGATGCGCCCCTTCTTGGCGAGCTTCGGATGAAGCCGCAACGCTGCCATCCGCTGTCGCGAGATTACATCGGCGCGTGTGTCGCGCTGGATCCCGAGGTGTCGCGAGCGTGCAAGCCAGGCGCATCACCCCGCGAAGACGAAAATACCTGCCTTATGAACCCGCCGAGCCTGCTCACCGCCCTGCTGCCGCTGATGGCCGACCTAGCTCAGGACCTACCTGAGGCCGAGCGCCACCGGCGCCTGCTGGAGACGCTGCGCGTGCTTCTGCCCTGCGATGCCACCGCCATGCTGCGCCTGGACGGCGACTCGCTGGTGCCGCTGGCGGTCAATGGTCTGGCCGGCGACACACTGGGCCGACGCTTCCGGGTGGCTGAGCATCCCCGTTTTGCGCAGCTGCTCGACGCACCCGGCCCGGTGCGCTTCGCGGCCGACTGCGGCCTGCCCGACCCCTTTGATGGCTTGGTCGACGGCGTGCAGGGCCATTTGCCGGTGCACGACTGCATAGGCTGCGCGCTGCGGGTCGATGACAGGTCCTGGGGACTGCTTACGCTCGACGCGCTGGAGATCGGGCGCTTCTCTCGTGTGGAGCTGGACGTGTTGCAGGCATTTGCCAGCCTAGCCGCCGCCACGGTCGCGCTGGCCACCCGCATGCACGGCCTGGCCGCGCGCGCCGAAGACGAACGCCAGCGCGCCGACAGCTACGCGCGGGCTGCGAGCCAGGCGCCGCGCCACATGGTCGGCCACAGCGCCGCGCACAAGCGGCTGCTCAAGGACGTCGCGTTGGCCGGCCCCACCGACCTGTGCGTGCTGATTCAGGGCGAGACCGGCACCGGCAAGGAGTTGGTGGCGCAGGCGCTGCACGCCGCATCCGCGCGCGCCGCTCGCCCGCTGGTCAGCATCAACTGCGCAGCGCTGCCCGACAACCTGGTGGAGAGCGAGCTTTTCGGCCACGTGCGCGGCGCCTTTACCGGCGCGGTGGGCGATCGGCGCGGCAAATTCGAACTGGCCGACGGTGGCACGCTGTTCCTCGACGAAGTGGCCGAGCTGCCGCTGCAGGTGCAGGCCAAGCTGCTGCGCGTGTTGCAGGGCGGCCAGCTGCAGCGTCTGGGCTCCGATCGCGAGCACCGCGTGAACGTGCGTGTCATCGCGGCCAGCAACCGCAACCTGGCCGACGAGGTGCGCGCGGGCCGCCTGCGCGCTGACTTCTACCACCGGCTCAGCGTGTATCCGCTGGTGGTGCCGCCGCTGCGCGAGCGCGGGCGAGACGTGCTGACCATCGGCGGCTTCTTCCTGGAAGAGGCCCGCTCGCGCATGGGCCTGGGCGCGGTGCGGCTCGACGCCGGCGCGCAGGCCGCGCTGCTGGCCTACGACTGGCCCGGCAACGTGCGCGAGCTCGAGCACCTGCTGGGGCGCAGCGTAGTCAAGGCGCTGGGCCGGCATGCGCAGAGGCCGCGCATCCTGACGCTGGGCGCTGAGGACCTCGGGCTGGGCACGGGCCACCTCGGCCTGAGCACGGCCGGCGCCGCGCAAGACGCTGCCGCGCCGCAGGCCGCCGCCATGCCGGCGCAAGGCCTCGGTTTGCGCGACGCCGTGAGCGACCTGGAGCGCCGCATGGTGCTGCAGGCGCTCGCGCAGAACGGCCAGCGGTGGGCTGCTGCTGCGCGCGACTTGCGCATCGACCCAGCCAACCTTGCGCGGATGGCGAAGCGCCTGGGCATCGCGCGCGGCTGAGCCGCGGCGGCCTACTCCAGCGCCGACGCTGGCCCGAAGAACTCGAAGCGCGACTGCGCGTCTGGCACGCCCCAGCTGCGCAGCCCGCGGCGCACCTGCTGCATGAAGGGCTTGGGCCCGAGGAAGTAGGCGTCGACGTCGCGCGTGTGCGCGGGCAGCCATGCGTTCAGCCGGTCCAGGTCGAGCCGGCCGACCGCATGCGGCGCGGGCGCAGATTTGTCGCTCACCTCGTCGTAGCAATAGAAGCGCTGCAGTCGCGGATGACGTGCTGCCGCCGCCTCGATCTGCTCGCGGAATGCGTGCACCTCGCCGTTGCGCGCGCAATGGATAAACACCACGTCGCGATCGGTGGCCAACGCCTGCTCCAGCATCGCCAGCGTCGGCGTGATGCCCACCCCGCCGCTGATGAGCACAACCGGTCGGTCGCTGTCCGCCAGCACGAACTCACCCGAGGGCGGCAGCAACTGCAGCGTGTCGCCCACCTGCACGCGCTCGTGCAGCCAGGTCGAGGCCACGCCGCCGGGCTCGCGCTTCACGCTGATGCGGTAGGTCTTGCCGTTGGGCGCGGCCGACAGCGAGTAGTTGCGCCGAATGTCCTTGCCGTCCACCCGCAGCAGCATGCCGATGTACTGGCCGGGCGCGAAATCCATCAGCGCGCCTCCATCGGCCGGCGCGAAGTGGAACGAGGTGATCTCGGCGCTCTCAGCCACCTTGCGCACCACCGTGAAATCGCGCGCGCCGCGCCAGCCTCCGGGTGCCGAGGCCTGCGCGTCGTACAGCTGCTTCTCGGCGCCGATCAGGATGTCGGCGAGCTGGCCGTAGGCCGCGGCCCAGGCGTCGATCACCTCGTCGGTCGCCACCTCGGCGCCCAGCACGTCGCGAATGGCGCGCAGCAGGCATCCGCCGACGATCGGGTAATGCTCGGGCATCACCTGCAGCGCCACGTGCTTGTTGACGATCTGGGTCGCCAGCGGGCCCATTGCCTCCAGCCGGTCGATATTCTTCGCGTACATCAATACACCGTTGGCCAGCGCGCGCGGCTGGTCGCCCTTGGCTTGGTGGGTCTCGTTGAAGAAGGGACGAACCTCGGGATGCTCGGCCAGCAGCATCTTGTAGAAATGGGTAGTCAGGGCCTCGCCGCCCTGCTCAAGCAGGGGTACGGTGGAAGCGACGATGGCGCGTTGGGCAGCAGTGATCATGGAAACCTCGGTGTGTGTCGTTGGATGAATGCTGGTTGCTTCGCAACGGCCATGCCAGAAACTAAACTGTTTGAAATCAACAGCTTGCATACACCAAGTCGAATTGACAGAGGCAATAAATCGAGTCAATTTGACAATTCGCTGTCGATGTGACACGTATCAGTTCAATGTTTTCTAGTCACCGGCCGGCACTACGCGAGCGATCGACAAGCCATACTGGCGCACGGAATCCTTTGAAGGATGCTTCGCGATGCCAACCCACGCATGGCTGTCCGTGCTTCTCGTCGGTACGATCCTGCGCTTGCCTGAGGTTGGGCGCCTGCGCACGACTTCTCTCCAAGGTGTATCGACGGGCGCGGGACCGAAGCCCTCTTGCGACACGTCGGGCATTCAAACGAAGAGGCTGTGTGGCTGTGTGGCTGGTTGCCTGGGCGCTGCGGCGCGGCGGTTGAGCCAGCTCCATGGTGGATGGTGTCTCGATCAGCCCACGCGTTCCGAGGACGCGCTCAGGACCGATCTCGCTTGCAGCGCCGCGCGCCGGGGTTACCAAGTTGCAGGAGTTGCTCAGCCACCAGCCAGCTCTGGCGTTCGTTGGTGCGCACGACCTCATCGACCACCAGATCGTAGGTCGCGCGGTCGCCGTCGATGGTGGCCTGACGCCGCATCGCCTCGAATTCGAAACGTCCGAGCTCATGCACCTCGAGCAACCGCCGCAGTCGCGCGGCATCGTCGAGGAGCCCGGCCGATCGCGCCGCCATCGGAACGCCACTGCCTGCAGGCCGCATGGACGCCCCCGCCCCGAACGGTCCCAACGCCTCGGCCCGCGCCAGAACCGCCGCGACAAGGGCGTACTGCTCGCCGAGGTGCCGCGCAAACAGGTCCCGTATCGATGAGACGTCAGTGCCGCTCCACTTGGCTGCTGCATACAACTCGCACAGGGAGGTGGCGTGGGCCAGCAGCCGGTCGACCGTGACCAAGCTCCTGCGCCGCGCCTCTGACAGCAGTCCGAAGCGCGCATGCACCGGGAAAGCAGACGCATCGCACGTGAAACCCTCGGCATCGAGTGCAGCCAGGAAGGGAAGGGCCTCGCGCGCCGCTGCAACCGCCGTGCGAGGTGTCTTGGTACGAGAAGCGCGCCGTGGGACAGTCACGGCGATGACTGCTTGGCGCTGGCGGCGAGGGTTCATCGGATGCTCCTTGAATGGGGCTCCATCGTCAGTCCGTGCCCTCTTGCTTTCTTTGACGAAACCGCCGCCGCTCGACCAATTCGTGCATCGAAACGGGTTGACCGACCATTCGGCCGATGTGCACAGTTCGACCTCTCGACGGATCTACGTGCCATCGCGTCACGCTGCGTGTCGGGATAGGCAGAGCCCGCTGGACCCCGCCGCCATGCGTGGCAAGTCGCCGCTTCGCAGACGTCCGCGTGCGCCAGCAGCTTGCGAAACGACCCGTCGCGGCCACGTGCGGGCCACGATCGCGCTGGCGCTTCCACTGAAGGCCGCTTGCTTCGCAGCGCGAAGCCTGACGGCAAACGTCGGCGGCGCGAAGCGGTTCGTTACAGCGCGACGCGCGGTGTATCCGTAGCTAAGTGGCAGACGACACACCGCTGCGATGGACAATCAAGGCGAGGGGGAGCGCTTTGCGCGCGTGCGCGGCGGTTGAGTCGGCGGGTCAGCAAGGACGCGGCGGCGCACGCGCATCGTGCCCTGACGATCTGGCCGAGCGACCGCCAGCGCCGTCGGTGCAGGCCAGGGGGGGCGCGTGCTGCAACGTGCCCCTCCGCACTGCCCCCCCTTGCTGCGAGCATCACATCGAGCACGTGAGATTCGAAAAATAACCCGACCACCTTGCTGTGCCGTGCGTTCGGGTCAGCCTCTAGGGGTTCGACGGGCGCGGACAGACGGCGGCACGAGGCAGGGTCGAAACAAGCGCCCGGACAGCGAACTGACTCTCCATGTCTGCTGCCATTTTTTCCTCTGAAAACCTTTGTTCGGTCGTTGCATTGTCCAAGGCCTGTCGCTCGAGCCAACGCAGGCAGACCCTTGCCACATCGCGCCATCCGTGGTCTATCGTGAGTGAGTGGCCCCTGCCTTCGAATTGCCGCAACTCGGTCAGCGCCTTCGAATGCCGGTACATGCGAAATGCCGCCAGCGTGGTCACGTCCGGCGCCGTGTGGTCGTGCGTACCGGAAATCAACAGCAGCGGCCCGCGCGTGTCGTTGTCCGTGGCCACATGAGAGGCCGGGTTCCCAGTAACGTTCGCGAACGCGACCTCGAACAATCCGCGGACCGGCGAAGGGATGCACCACCGTTCGAACAGTGCGTCCGACTCTGCCCGCTCCAGGACATTGCCGAAGCCGTAGCGGAACTGCGCCTGGGTCAGTGCCACCGCTCTATGGACGTTCATCGGGTTGCCAAGCCCCGGCAGGCCGGCGCGCAATTGCGCGAGCGGCAGGCGGAACACCCCCTTGATCTGCGCCGGATCGATCGCGATCGCCGCCCGACAGCGCCCTTCGCCGAGCAGCTTCTGCGCGATGAGTCCACCGAACGAATGGCCGATCACCACCGGTGGCGACGGCAGACGCGCCATCAGTTCTGCGAAATGCGCGGTCACTTCAGCCAGGCTGCGACCTGCCACGAGCTCAGGGTGCGCGCGCGACATGCTCACCGTCTCGGGCTCGCCAGGCCAACCGGGCGTGTGCGTGTCGTAACCAGCGAGCCGGAACATGTCGGCCCAGCGGTGCCAGCTGCTGGCGTGCAGCCAAAGACCATGAATGAAAACAACGGATGTGCGTGCGGGCGTCATCGGGAGGTCCTCCAAGAATGGCACGCCAGCGTAGGCATTCAGCCAGCGAAACGCTTGAATGCCCTCGCTGCGACTGGCCTTCTCATGACGCGCTGCGCGCTTTCCGTGCTGTGCAGTCGTCCTGCGCAAAACCAGATCCTTGGCCACGTGCCGCCAGTTTCCGGCTACTTTGCGCAAGCGCTGCCTAGCCACAGCATTCCGCACGGCGCAAAGTTCGCGAGCCATTCCGCAACGCACATTCGCGCGCGGCTGCCGCGTCCACCCCCGCCATGCCACACCCACCCTGGTGGTCCCTCTCGATCCTGGTCTTCCTGTGGGGAGTGCCGGCCTCCACACGCCTGCCGGCGCCCACGCCGAGCCAGTGGTCCGTCGCGCCAAATCCCCTGCCCGAAAGTCCTCTCGCGAAGACAGCGGCCGACAATGCGCCGGCGCCGCACCTCAGCGGCTTTCGCCTGCTCCCCACGCCGCCGTTCTCCATGCATGCGCGCCTGGAGCTGGCCCGGCGCGCCACGCGCAGCCTCGACGTGCAGTACTACCTGGTGCAGAACGACGAAACCGGTCGCATGTTCCTGCGCGCGCTGCGCGACGCCGCGCGCCGCGGCGTGCGTGTGCGGCTGTTGCTCGACGACCTGCACACGGCGGGTTCCGACGCGCTGCTGGAAGCGCTTGCGGCCGAACCCCGCGTCGAGATCCGCCTTTTCAATCCGTTCCCCGCCGCGCGCGGGCACATGACCACGCGCGTGCTGGCCTCGCTGTTCGACATGGGGCGGCTGCACCGCCGCATGCACAACAAGTTGTTCATCGCGGACGCCTCGATGGCGATCGCGGGCGGGCGCAACATCGCGGATGAATACTTCCTGGCCGGCGCCACGTCCAATTTCATCGACATCGACGCGCTGGTGGCGGGCGCCATCGTCCCTCGACTGGCCGGCTTTTTCGATGCGTACTGGGACAGTCCGTACGTCTACCCGCTTTCCGACGTCGTGCCACGCAGCGATGCGCCGCCAAGGCTGCGCGAGCGCTTCGAGACGATGACCGCGCGCGCCACGCCGGCTGGGCCGATGCCGCAGGCGCCCGACCTGCTCGGCAACCGCCCCCTTTCCGCTGACCTTGATGACGGCAGGCTGCCGCTCACATGGGCGAAGGCCGAGGCCTATTGCGACGCGCCGGGCAAAGCGCTGGGACCGCCCCACGGCAGCGACTGGACGCGCGGCGAAGTGACGGCGCCGACCGAGGTACCCGAGGGCGTGCGATTCAACGTGGGGCGCCTGATTCGCTCGGCCCGTCACGAGGTAGTGCAGACCACGCCCTACTTGGTGCCGGGCGACGGCGGCATGGCCACGGTGCGCATGCTCCGCGCGCGCGGCGTGGCCTACACCCTGGTCACCAATTCGCTGGCCGGCACCGACGCGTCGATTGTGCACGCTGGCTACCAGCGCTACCGCCCGGCGCTGCTGGCGGCCGGCGTGCGGCTCTACGAACTCAGTCCACAGCGCATGGCCCTGGCCAGGCACGGCGGAAGGTTCGCCTCGGAGGGTGGTCGGCTGCACGGCAAGTCCGTGGTCGTGGACAGGCGCGCGCTGTACCTTGGATCGCTGAACTTCGATCCGCGCTCGGAGCGCTACAACACAGAGTTGGGACTGATTGCCTTCAGCCCCGAACTGGCGGGCCAGCTGCTGGCGCTCGTGAGCTTGATCACGCGCGAAACGGCCTACGAAGTGCGCCTGCGCAGCGCCGGCCTGCAGTGGTCGGCACCTCGCGAAGTCCTTGCGGACCGTCGGTCCGGCGGCGGCGATCACGGGAACCCGGAGCATGACGGACAGCGCGACGGTGGCGAGCAGGTGCTGGATGAGGAACCGGAGACGGCACTGTGGAAGCGACTCGTGCTGAAGCTGCTCGGGCCCCTGGTGCCCGAGTCGATGCTGTAGATCGAGGCAGCGGCGAGAGACAGGTCCGGCCCGGCGCTGACATCAGTCCTGGCCGGCGCTAACGGTGCATGCGCCGGTAGTCGCGCGGCGTGTCGCCCATCACGTCGGAGAAGCACCGCGTGAAGTGGCTTTGGTCGGAGAAGCCCACCTCGAGGGCAATCTCGACCAGCGGCCGATCGGTGGTGCGGATGAGAAGCGCCGCCGCCGAGATGCGCTCGCGCATCAGATAGCGATGCGGCGGCAGGCCCACGCTCTGCTTGAAGGCGCGCGAGAAGTGGCACACCGAGAGGCCAGCGATCTGCGCCAACTGGCAGAGTTCGATCCTTTCTGCCATGCGCTGCGCCACGAAGTCGCGCACGCGGCGCAGGGCACCGGGCGGCAATCCCCCCCGAAACGAAGGTGCGGAGGTCGCAGCGGGCTCCGCAGCGGGGAGAGGCCGCCCCGTGGTCGGCGTTTCACTCGCGGGCCGCAGCAGCAGGCGCGCCGTGCCCGCGGCCAGGCTGGCGCGCAGCGCCTGTGCGTCGACAGAGGGCGTGGCGCCAGGCGCACCATGGCCCTGCGAGGCCTGTGCGCGGGGACCGCTCAGGACGACATGGACACCGCCGACGTGGGTGCGGCCTTCTCTCAGGAATTCGTCCTCTTCCCAAAGCCATACATCAAGGCCGGCCGCATCGCCGAGCTCCAGCCGCATGCAACCGTGCGCCGGCGCGGGCAGTTCGACATGCGGCCGCATCGAGCGAGTGAGCGTCGTCGCATGGGGCGTTGCGTGATCCAAGAGGGTCATGATCGTTCTGGATGGGGTTGAACCAGCGCCTCGAGGTCCGAGGCTGTGGCATCCAGTGTCATGGCTTCAGCACGTCTTGCTTGGTGCGCATGCGCCATGGCAAGCAGCATTGCGTGTCTGTGCGTGCCACGCCAGAGACGCTGCGCTTGGGATGTCAGGAAGGCACTGCGATCTCGGGCGTCTTGCGAAAACCGATTGCCAGCCGGTTGTAGGCGTTGATGACGCCCACTGCCAGCGTGAGGTCCACGCGCTCGCGCTCGTCGAACTCGGCCGACAGCGCCTGGTAGTCGGCGTCGGCGGCATGCGTCTGCGACACCAGCGTGAGCGATTCGGCCCATTGCAGCGCGGCGCGCTCGCGCGCGGAGAACAGGGTGCCAGCTTCGCGCCAGGCCGCGAGCATCAGCAAGGTCGACGGCGGCACGCCGGCCTTCATCAGGTCGCGCGAGTGCGACGCGATGCAGTACGCACATCCGTTGATCTGCGACACGCGCAGGTACACCAGGTCGATCAGTGCAGGAGACAGGCCCGACTTGTGCACATACATGTACAAGCCGCCCAGGGCGCGCATGCCCTCGGGGGCGATGGCTTGGTGATCCAGTCGTTGGTTCATGGCGGATGTCCTTTCAGGGATGGTCGGGGGTCTTCAATGCATCACCGGTGTTCGCGACGAACACCACGAGCAGCCGCGCGGTCTGGGTGCGGCTGGCGTTCTGCGTGAGGGGATGGCGCGCGCCGGGCGGCTCGAACCAGTCGTCGCCCGCGCGGTAGGTGGTGGGGGGCCCGTCGTCCAGCGCGCTGCGCACTGCCCCCTTCAGCACATACGCATACACGAAGGCATCTCCATGGCGGTGCGGGCGCGCTTTGGCGCCGGGCGCAAAGTCCACGATGAGCGTGCTCAAGCTCTTGCCCGGCGCGTTCGGCAGCGCCTGCGTGAATTTCAAAGAGGCCGTCTCCTCGACGGCCTCGTGGGCAGTCGCGCGTGGCGCGTGACACAGCAACGCGCCCGCGCCGGCCAGGCACACGGCGATGGCCACAGCCTTGGGCCGCGAGAAGGGTGAGGTTCTGAAACAGGACATGGAATTTCTCCGGGGAGGGGTGATGGGACAGGCCGTTATCGTGGCGCGAAGCACGAGCGCGCGATGGCATGAAGCGGGCGTGTTTGGCCGCCTTCGGGCAGCAAATGGCGGCGTGCGTCCCATGATCGATTTCGTCCAAAGCCACGTGATCCGTGACAGAACCCGCGCGGCGGCTGCCCGACCATCGGCATGTCCCCACAGCTGACGAGGTGCTCGATGAACACATTTCCTTTCGCACCTACCACGGGTACCGCGCGTGCCGCGCGCACGGCCCGCATCGCTCGGCCCTGCCGAGCCGGTTCGTTGAGCGCCATTACGTGATGAGACACCTTCGCGTGGCGCTGGCCACGGCGGCTGTGGTGGGGGCGGGCCTTTCAGGCTGCGCCCTGCCCGCCCACCTTGCGCCGCCGCCGGCACGGCTCGACGCCCACACGCTGGCGTTGCGCACCGACGCCATTGCCGCACCCGTCGACCCGGCCTGGTGGCATCAGTTCGGGCGACCCGAGCTCGACGCACTGGTGGACAAAGGCTTGCAGGACAACCCGTCGCTCGGCATCGCCGCTGCCCGGCTACAGCGCGCCAAGGCGATCGCGCAGCGCATCGATGCGCAAGACTGGCCGCAGGTGACGGCACGTTTCGACGACACCCGCCAGCGCTTTCCCGAGCATGCGCTGTTCCCGCCGAGCATCGGAGGCACGCGGCAGAACCTGGCGACCGCGCAGCTCGCGGTCAACTGGGAGCTCGACTTCTTCGGACGCAACCGCGCCGCGCTGGACGCCGCACTGGGCACGGCGCAAGCGGCGCAGGCGGATGCCGCCATGGCGCGCCTGCTGGTCTCGACACAGGTGGTGCGAACCTACGTGCAATTGGCCCGCCTGCTGTCGCTGCGGGAGGTGGCCGAGCGCTCGCTGGCGCAGCGCGCCCAGGTGCTGGCGCTGGTGCGCCGCCGCACCGACGCCGGACTCGACACCTCGGTGGAGCTGCAACAGGCCGCAGGCGCCGTGCCGGACACCCGGCAGTCGCTGGAGGCGCTCGACGAGCAGATCGCCGCACGCCGCCACGCGTTGGCCGCATTGACGGTGCAACCCCCCGAGGCGCTCGCTGCGCTGCAGCCGCGCATCGGCCATCTGCAGCCCCAACCCCTGCCCGTGAGCGTGCCGGCCGATCTGCTGGGCCGACGCGCCGACATCGATGCGGCTCGCCGGCGCGCCGAGGTGGCCACGCGCGAGCTGGACGAAGCGCGCGCCGATTTCTACCCCAGTGTCAACCTCGTGGCCTTTGCGGGCTACAACGCACTGGGGCTGGATCGCCTGTTCGACAACGGCAGCCGCGCCATGGGGATCGGCCCTGCCATCCGCCTGCCAATCTTCGATGCCGGCCGGCTGCGCGCCAGCCAGCGCGCCAAGGCAGCGGACCTCGACGCGTCCATCGCAGCCTACAACGGCGTAGTGCTGGCGGCGGTACAGGACGCAGCCGACCAGATCAGCGCGCTGCAATCGATCGCGCGCCAGCAACAGGACCAGATCCGCGCACAAGCGTTCGCCGAGCGCGCGTACAGGCTGGCGGTCGAACGCTACGAAGCTGGCCTGGGCTCGTACCTGGTCGTGCTCAGTGCCGAGACAGGCGTGCTCGCGCAGCGCCGCGCGGCTGCCGAACTGGGCGCGCGTGCGCTCGATAGCCAGGCCGAGCTGATGCGCGCACTCGGTGGAGGCTATGCAGCGGGCTTGCACACCAGCGAGGCGCCGGCCTCCGTGGCGGCCACCATCGGCGGCAGCGCAACGACGGCGGCCGCGACCGCTACGCCGCAGTGACGCTCACCCTGGAAACCGCCATGAACAGCATGCCCTCCGACCCGACATCCCATGACGGCGCTGCCTTGGCGCCGCAAGCAAGTCCCGCGGTGCCGCACGCGCAAACCGCACCGAATGCGCCGCGCAGCATGCCCGGCTTGGCCGTCACGGCCTGCGCGCTAGTGCTGGCGCTCGGCTATGTGGCCTACCGCATGCTGGGCCCCGCGTCCACAGTCAGCACCGACAACGCCTACGTGCAGGGCAACGTCATCCAGGTCACGCCGCAGACCGGGGGCACCGTCGTGGCGGTACGCGCCGACGACACCGACTTCGTGCACGCCGGCCAGCCCCTGGTGCGCCTCGACCCGTCGGACGCCCGCATGGCGCTCGACCAGGCCGAGTCGCAACTGGCCCAGACGGTGCGCGAGGTGCGCACGCTCTATGCCAACAATGAGGTGCTGGGCGCGCAAATCGCCGTGCGTCAGGCCGAGGTGGGGCGGCTGGAAACCGAGCTCGCTCGCGCGCAACGCGACATGCACCGTCGTGAAGTACTCGTGCAGGATGGCGCGGTGGGGCGCGAGGAGTTCGAGCACGCAGCCACGCAATTGGCCTCGGCGCGCAGCGCACTCGCCTCGACCCGCGCCGGCGCACGCGCGGCGCAAGCGCAACTGGCCGCCAACCTGTCGCTGACAGACCGCACGAGCGTGGAGCGGCATCCCAACGTGCTGCGGGCATCGGCCCGGGTGCGCGAGGCCTACCTCGCGCTGCGCCGGGCCGACGTGCACGCGCCGGTGGATGGCTTCGTGGCGCGGCGCAGCGTGCAAGTCGGCCAACGCGTGCAGGCCGGTGCCGGGCTGATGACCGTGGTGCCGCTCGACGGCATCTGGGTCGACGCCAACTTCAAGGAAGCTCAACTGCGCCAGTTGCGCCTCGGGCAGGAAGCCACGCTGGTGTCCGACCTGTATGGCGGGGAGGTCCGCTATCACGGCACGGTCGCCGGGCTGGGCGCGGGCACTGGCGCGGCCTTTGCGCTGCTGCCCGCGCAGAACGCCACCGGCAACTGGATCAAGGTAGTGCAGCGCGTGCCGGTGCGGATCCTGCTTGACCCGCGCGAGGTGGCCGCGCACCCCTTGCGCATCGGCATGTCGGTGGAGGTCTCAGTGGCGGTGTCCGCTGACCAGCGCCCCAGTGGCAGGCCACGGCCCGGCATGCCGCCACAACCGACGGCGGCCGTCACGACCGTGTTCGACGGCGACGACCACGCCGCCGACGAGGCCGTGCGACGCATCATCGGAGAAAACCTGGCTGCGATCGCCCAACCTGCGGCGGGCGCGGCAATGCCGATGGCCGGCGCGCTGCCATCGGTGCCAGCCGGCACCAGCGCGAGCCCGGCACTGCGGCGCATGGGCGTCGATCGAGTGAGCGCGCGGGCGTCGCCCTGAGGGCATCCCCATCATGTCAGCCGTCGCCGTCTCGAACGCAGTGTCTGCATCGGCAGGCCCTTCATCGCGCGCCCAGCGGTTCGCCTTGCTGCTGCTCATCGGCGTGCTGCCCTTCAGCGACTTCCTGCAGACGGGCGTGTATGCGTTCAACGCCGGGCCGATCATGGGCGATCTCGGCGCGAGCCCCGAGGAGTACAGCCTGGTCGCCACTTTCTACGCGGTGACGGCCATCGGCATGATCTTCAACCACCGCTGGCTGGTGGAGCGCATGGGGTGGCGCAGCTTCATGCGCGCGAACAGCCTGCTGTTCGCCAGCGGCGCCATGGTGTGCGCCATCAGTGACACGCTGGGCGTGTTCACGGCCGGGCGCCTCCTCGCCGCCATGGGATGCGCCTCGTTTTTCACGGCGGGGCGTGTGCTGGTGAACTTCATTCCCCCGTCGCCCCGGCGCTTCACGGGGGTGAAGTTCTTCGCCTCGGGTATCGCCTGGGGTGGCGTGTGCGGGCCACTGCTGGCCGCGACTGCGCTCTCCCTGCAAGACTGGCGGCTCGCTTTCGTGGCGCAGTTGGTGCCTGCGGCGCTCATTGCGCTGCTCGGCGAACTGTGCCTGCCCGGCGAGCCGCTGCCGAGGCGCTCACCGTTCGACGCGCGCGGGCTGGCGACGTTGGCAGGGGGCAGCGCGCTGCTCCTGTTTGCGCTCCAGCGCAGCGCGTTCGATTTTTTCTCGCATCGGGTGTCGCTCTATCTGTACCTGGCCGTCGGCCTGCCGGTGCTGGTGCTTGCGGTATGGCTGGTGCTGCGCAGCGAGTTGCCGGCCATCCGCCTGCACGAGATGTCGCAGCGCCGCTACCTCCTGGGTCTGGCCGCCTTCGGCACCTGCTACGCGTTGCTCGGGGGCAACAATACCGCGGTGCCGCTGCTGCTGATGCGCGGGCTCAATCTGCCGCTGGAAGCGATCGCGCGCTACGTGGCAATGGGCGCGCTCGGCGGCGTCGTGGTGTGGATTGCACTGGCGCGGCTGGTGGTTCGCCACCAGGGGCCCACGCGCTACTACGTGCTGGGCTTTTCGCTGCTCGGGGCCGCGGGCGTGCTGCTCGGCGGATTGAGCGAGACGGCCGACACCAGCTCCGACTTGCTGCCAGCGCTGCTGTGCAACGGCGCCTTCATCATCGCGGTGCTGTCGACCACGGCGGTGCAGACTTTCAGGGACCTGCAGCGCGACGAGACGGTGTTTTCGCATGCGAACCAGGTGAAGAACGTGCTGGCACAGTTTGGCGTGGCCGCCGGCACCTGCGCGACCACGCTGTTCATGCAATGGCGCACCGCGCAGCACTACGTGCAGGTCGGCGAGGCACTCACCTCCCAGAATGTGGCCCTGCAGGACACGCTGCGCCTCTTGTCGCAACGCTTCGCCGTCACGCAAGACCCGCAAGCCGCCGCGCAGATGGCAGTGGCCACGGTCAACGCCCTCCTGTCGCAGCAAGCGAACTTCATGGCCTCGCTCGACTACTTCCGCATCATCGCAGTGGCGGCGGGCGTGTGCCTCCTGGTGGCGCTCGGGGAACGTGGCGTGCGCTACTGCTGCGCGCGCCGTGCGACGCGTCGCTGAACGGCGATGCCTCGGTGGGATCAGCCGGGCGAGGCGGTGCGCACTGGAGCCGGTGTCCAGAACGTGGGTCCTGGCGCTAGCCTGGACGCAAGAAGCCGCTTGGCCGCGAGGCCACCACATGCAGCCAGACCCAGCGCTTGGCGCCCGCTGCGCTACTGTCGCGCCCCGAAGGAGATCGGATACGCGGCATTGCGCAGCGTCAGCATCGGGTCGGCGCTTTCGATCCCCGCGTGTGCCTGACCGGGCAGGAACAAGGTCTGCTTGTCGAGTGCGGGGTCTTGCGCGATGGCGGTCAAGGTGAGCGTTCCCAGGCGCACCAATTTGCGGGTCTCCGGCCAGGCGACGGAGGGGTCGTCGATCTTGTCGCCTGCGGCTGCGACCTGCGCGTACCAGTCTAACTTGAGCGCTTCCGCCCGCAAGCGGCCAGGCAGCTCGTCCCGCAGGTAGTCGGCACCCTTTGCCTTCGCTTCGTCGGCGCCCAGGTAGTGCTCGCCCGCCAACGGCACGAACCGATAGCGCACGTGCTGCGCCACCCCGCCTGCATTCGTGAACTTGAACGCGTTCACGCCGTAGTACGCTGCCGTCGCGAAAGAAGCCGGCGGCGGTTTCTGCGAGGTGACGAACGCCTTGGCGATGGGGTGCGCCTCGAGGAACTGCTCGATGGCGGTGGGGTGTGGTGCGTCGGGCCCGCTTGCACCGATGCTGCGAAGGAAGGCGGCGAACTCGTCCGAGGTCGCCACCGGGAAACCGTTGAAGCTGTGGGTCACCACGTCGAAGGCTTCGCCGTCGGCCGCCTTGACCTTGAACGCGAAGCCCCGTGGGTTGGCCTCCGGAATCGCGTCGGAAATATCCGGGATTCCGGTGAAGTCCGAGAAGCGGGCCGTCACCGGCAGCGCCCCGCCGGCGAAGAGGGACGCCCGGCTCCACGCCCGCGCGGCAGGGTCGGGACTGAACGATCCAACCAGGAGAACGCCCTTGGCGTGGACCGCGCGCGCGTGGTGCTCGCCGAATGCCACGTGCAGCGCATCGACCAGATCCTTCGGCGCCTGGCCTGGCACCACCGTCTGCGGCTGCGCCGCAGTGGGCAAGGGGGTGGCGGCCGCAAGCACCACCGCAATGGTGGAGGCAGCCACGATGCTGAGCCGCGCAGCGCGCACGCCCACTTGTTCGATGTAGTCGTCTGGGTCGCTCATGGCAGGTCCTATGGTGGATGTCGCGCGATTGCGATGTCCCATTCTTTTCTGCGACGTGCCGCCGCAGACTGTGGTTCCTGCCATGCCGCAATCGGTGTGGGTCGCTGTGTGCCAACGTGCGCGATGCGACCGTTGCCCGTCGACGTGGCGCAGATCCGTTCAGCCACGCAGTTCGGCGGGCCGCACGCCCAGATGCTGGCGAATCGCCCTGCTGAAATTCGACGGATCGCGAAATCCTGCCCGGTAGCCGATCTCAGCCGTGGTCAGATGACCGAGATGGCGCGCCCGGAGCATCGCGCTCGCACGATCGACGCGGCAGCGCACGATCAGCTCGCCGTAGGACGCGCCGTGGCGTGCCAGCACGCGGTGCAGCGTGCGCGGCGACACCGCACAGCTTGCCGCCACAGCGCACACGTCGAGGTCATGGTCGGTGCAGCGCGACGCGAGCACCTGCAGGATCTGCGTGAACTTGTCCGTTTCCCGCGCCGGCGCCTCGGGGCGCGGCATCGAGCGTTCGTGCGCCGCCAGCGCAAGCAACGCGCCCAGATGCTCGGGCACGAGGTGACGCGGCATCAAGGTCCCGTCGCGCGCCAGCTGCGCCATGCCTGCGACGTAGCTGCACAGCGCGCTGGCCCAGGGAGACTGCGCGCCGATGACGTTCCCCACAATGACGCCGGGGTCGGGGACCCATTGCCGCATCTCACGCCGCGAAAAATGGAATGCCATCGGCTTCGCGTCGCCCTGGCGCTCGAAGTCTGCGTCGATGCGGGTGTCCAAGATGAAAAGCTCCCCCGGCCCCACACGCAGCGGGCGCCTGTACGTGAGGTTCCAGCTCGCAAGCAGGTTGACAAGGATCACATAGCCGTCGCCGTCGCACGCACCCAGGTTCATGGAAATCACCGCTGCAATGGATGGAAATCTGCCTTGGGATCACAGGCACGTTCTGCGCGTCGCGCACCGGGCCCGGCACGTCCCCGGTGGCCATTGTCCGCAGGACACTGCCTGGGATGGTGTCCTGCCATGCTGAGTTTTGTTCCTGGATTGCTACTTTCAACCTATGCCTTTTTTGGCACGCAGGGACCAGCCGCGCGGCGTTCGACCGCGCAGAATCCAGAGCCCATACACACCGTGGAGGCTATGTGGGTGCGCCGGAATTGATTTGCTGGTCGACGGACGATGTGGACACGACACAGCGCGTCGACTACTACGAAGAGACCGTCGCCCGGTCGATGATCCCGGTGGGCATCCGCATGCCGGCCACGGGCGAGTTCTTCTCGCGCATGAAGATGGCCAGCCTCGACGGACTTTCGGTGTTGCGCATCCACGGAAGCCCGCACGAGGTCTATCGCGGCAACCGGGAGATCGCGCGCAGCGGCGCGCACAAGTACCACCTGCTGCTGACCTGCGGCACGCCTTGGACGCTGCACCACCAGGGCGCCGTCGCGCTCGCACCCGGCGAGGCGGTGTTGCTCGACTCACAGCAAGCCCAGACCTCCGCCACCGAGGTGCCCTACGAGATGGTGCATCTCATGATGGAAGCCAGCTGGCTGGCGCAATGGGTGCCGCGGCCGGCCGCGCTGGTTGGCCGCAAGATCACCGCGGCGACGCCTTGGGGCCATTCCCTCGCTTCGTTTGCCAAGGTGCTGACGCCGGAACTTCTGCTCGACGCGCCGCTTCCCGCGCGACTGCTCAGCGACCATCTGGGCGCGATGCTTGCACTGGCTGCGGAGGAGACAGACCCAAGCGCGGACTCACGTCGAAGCATGACCCCGCAACGCCAGCGCATCGTGGACGTGCTCGCACAGCGGTGCACCGATCCGGCGCTCACGGCCAAGGACGTGGCGGCGTCGCTGAACCTGTCCGTCAGGACGCTGCATCGCGTGCTGGCCGTTACCAAGGAAGCCTTCGGTCCCCTGCTCATCGAAGCGCGGCTGCGCATTGCCTACCGGATGCTGGAGTCACGCATCTTCATGAATGTGACCGTCTCGGAAATCGCCCGTCGAGCGGGCTTTGCGACGCCTTCGCACTTCGCGCGTGTGTTCCACGCGTGCTACGGCGTGACGCCCTCCGCCTTCCGCCAGTCGTGGTCGCGCAAGGGTCCGCCCGAGCATGAGCGCGAGCTTCCCCGCGCCCGGATGCGGTAGTCCAGCGGCGTCATGCCCACGGCACGGCGAAACGCGCGGCTGAAATTGGCCTGGCTGGAAAACTGGATCGCGGCAGCGATGTCGACGAGCGGCAGCTGCGAGCTCGCGAGCAGCTCCCGGGCGTGCGCCATCCGCAGGCTTGCCAGGTACTGATGAGGCGCCATGCCGGTCATCTTGCAGAACACGCGCGAGAAATGAAACGGGCTCAAGCAGGCGACATTCGCGATGGCCTCCAGCGAGATGTCGTTCTCGAGGTTGGCCCTCATGAATTCGATGACGCGCTCCAGCCGCTGCGCGGCCATCAGTGGCCGGGTGCGCGCGGCGTCGAACGGCCGGGTGGGCGACCCACAGTCGGCGTATGCATGGACGAGCCGCGACATCAGAGCGAGGCCCATGGATTCCACGAACACCCCACCACCCGCGCTCGGGTACATCGCCTCTCGCAGCACCGCCATGCACAACTGGTTGATCAACTCGTCGCGCAGGCCCGCAAGGTAGCGAATGACCGGGCTGCCGTGCACAGCGCCCTCCGTGGCCCGTTCCAGCGTCGGGGCTCCTGGCAGGTAGATGTGCAGGATCTGAGGCAAAGCGCCGGTGATGGCGATGTCGTCCTCGTCCACATCGGCGGGGCAGATCCATGCCGTCCCGGTGGCAACGCGCGTCTGCTGGCGGGCACCGCCGCCGCGGCGGATCACCACGGCCTCGGCGTTGCCCTGGAGGGCGACGGTCAGTTCCAGGTGTTCGGAGCGAAACGCGGGCAGCTCGCACGCCGGGTGCGCGCGAAGCTCCGCGGCGACGCCCTTCCAGCCGAGCCCCTGGGACGAGGCGAGCACGCCGGCCGACTGGAACTTCTTCTCGCCGTGTTGCAGCAGGTTCATGGTGCCGTGCATTGTTGAGCGCGCAGGCGCCGAAAATGGCCTGGGAGTGCCATGCCACGCGAGAAGACTCTTCCCTGCCTGCCAAACCGCACGGGGTCAGAACGGAAATCTGTCCGGAGGTTTGCCGTGCTGCAGCAGTGACAGCTTCATGTCGGCCACGCTGTCGAATCCCGCGCGGGAGGCGATGTCTTCCAGGGAGATCTCACGGAACATGCGACTTTGCAGCATCCGGGCCGCGATGCGTGCACGCTGCGCACCGGCGGCCGTGTCGCTCGGCGCGCAGGGGGCGTTGCGCGCCAGTGGCGTGCGACCCGTCATCTCGGCCTCGAGGGCTGACAACAAAGCGCCGATCTGCTCGGCCAGGAAATCGCCCGGCAACGGCGCATCCACGGCGAACGCGGGCGTGAGCTGCGCGAGCATCGTCGACAGCGCATGCCCGGCGAACGAAGTGTTCGGAAGTCGTCGTCCCGCGAGCCACTCCGGGCGGCGCAGCCACTGGTGGACCCACGCCGGCGGCATGTCGACCGTGACGATCTCGTAGGCGTTCAGCTGCAGTCGGTACGGCCGTGCCGAATCGATGAAGATGGCTTCGCCCGGCGCCAGCAGCACATGCCCGCCGTGCGCCACGGCCCATCCGCTGGCAATGTTGAGCATCAGGTAGTAGCGCTGCACGTCGGCGCGCGCCACGTGCCACGCGCCATGCACCACGCCGTGCGCGGAGCCCTTGAGGCGCAGGATGTCCAGCGGACCCAGCGCCGCGCGTTCGACGCAGGCATCGAGCACCCGGGAGGCGCAGGTGACGGACAGCGGCACCATCGCGGCGGAGGTGGCGGCCGCGTAGTAAGCCAGGCGGCGCGGCGCCTCCACATCGTCGGTAGACCAGCGCTGCACACCCGCAGGAGCGCGCGGGTCGCTCACCGTGAACGCCTGCCGGGCCCGGCGTGCCACGCGGGAACGTCGGCGTCCGCCTCGGAATCGTTCGCGCCGGACCGGTACAGCGCATGCGCGAGCCACACCACGCCGCACGCGGTGGCCAACGCGACGATCTCGGCCCCTAGGCGCTGCTGTTCACCGAGCAGGTAGGCGTTGCAAAGTCGCACGGGCGCCTCGATGAAGAGCGAACCTGCCGCGACCGTCATCGGCAGCACGCTGCCAACGAAGAAGGCCTGCACCACGGGGCCGGCGGCGCGCCAGGACGCGCGTGCCGCTGCGCCGGCTGCCGCGAGCGCGGCGAACTTCAGCGCTTCGATGCGCCCATCGACAAGCGCCAGGTCGAGCAGGCGCGGAATCATCGCCATCGCGAGCACGCAGGCCAGCAGCGTGAGGCCCGACAGGCCGAGCGCGTTGCACTTCGCAAGCGCCCGGGCAGCCGACGCCGGCATGGCCGGCGCCATGAGCGCACCTGCGGCAAGGACGAGCGGAAACTGCACCAGCATGTGCGTACGCATGCCCGCCTCGAGCCCGGCGCGCAGCGGCGGGCAGGCCAGCGCGCCGAGCATGGTGAGCGACAGCGCCAGGCACAGTGTCACACCGCGCGTCATGGCGCCCCTCCGGCCGACGGGGCGGGCGGCGGCAGGATCAGGGGCGCGGCCGGCAACGACGCCGCGAAACGCAGCGCGCCTGAGAGGTCGTCGAAATCGAACGCGCGCACCAGCCGCGCCCGCCGGTCGACCACCAGGAGGGCTGCGTTGTGCGCGAAGCCGCCGCGGCCGTCATCGACCACGGTGACGCCGAAGCGCTCGAGCAGCTTCGGCAAACGCGCCGGATCGCTCACGCGCACGAAGCGCCACACGGCCGGATCGGCACCGAGTCGCGCCGCGTAGGCCCCCAAGGCGGCCATGTCGTCGTGCACCGGGTCGAAGCTGATCGACAACAGCTGAACGTGCGGGCTCGGCGCCGTGGCGGCCTGGGCCTGCTGAAACACGCCGCCTGCTGCGGAGCAAACCGTCTCGCACCGGGTGTAGATGAAATCGACCAGGACAGGGCCGCCGCCCTGCCCCAGCACCACGGACAACGGCTGTGCCGGCACGCCGGGGCCTTCGACGACGACCTCGGGCACCGCTGCTGGCTGCTGCGTCCATGTGAGCCGGCGCGCGCCCTCGGCGGTCCAGACTGCAAAGCCGAGCGTGAGCCCGTGCGCTGCAGCTGCCGCCAACCCCGCGATCACCAGGATGGCGACCAGCGTGCGTGCGAGCGATGCGTCAGGAGCGGCCACTGCCATCGGTGCGTTGCCGCGCGTCTCAGGGGCGCCGAAGGGCGTCAAGCTCGGCCTCGCCCGCGAACGGCGCGGAGCGCGCGGCGCCTGCCTTGCGTTCGCTCTCGAACAGGTCGGCCTCCACCGGCGCTGCCTTGTTCGACCACGCGCCGCGTACATGGCTAGCGACAGCCGCCAGTTCCGCGTCGTTCAGCCGGGCGAACGAGGGCATCGCCCCCGAAAAGCCCTGGCCTTTGACCGTGAGTGAGCCCGTCACGCCGTGCAGCAGGATGTTGGCGATGACGCGCCCTGGTGCCGCGACCCACTCGGAGCCGTCGAGGGGCGGGAACACGCCGGGCAGCCCTTGCCCGCTTGGCTGGTGACAGGCCGCGCACTGCGTGGCGAAGAGCTGCGCACCGTCGGGCTTCGCACCGGGGCCCTGGACCTCCCGCGTGCCACGAAGGTCGGCCACGGTGCGCCCGTCGCCGTAGAACGCCGGGCCGGTGGGCTCCGAAAAGAGGATCTCGGCGGCGCCCGCCAGCACAACCAGCAGGGTGACCGCTGCCACGGCCAGCGGCGCAGGCCGCGTGCGCTCGACCGGGTCGGCGCTCTCGCGTTGCTGGGCATGGTCGCGCGGCGCTGAAGGCATGGGCATGGTGGCTTGGCGGATCAGGGTTTCGCGGGCGGTGCGGCGGCAGGTGGCGCCGCCTGGGCCGGCAGGATGGGATCGTCGTGCCTGAGCGCCTGCAGGTACTTCACCAGGTCGATGGCCTCGGGCGTCGGCACGACCACGCGGCCCGGCCCTGGCCCCCAGCCAGGCGGCAACGCCACGGGCTGCTCGTCGGGGTCGGGCGTCTCCTTCACCGTGAACAGGTAGGGGAAGGACGGCATGATCGAGCCCGCCACGAAGGCGCGCGGCTGGTAAAGGTGGCCCAGGTGCCAGTCCTTGCCCGGCTGCCTCACGCCGATGTTGAACAGGTCGGGCCCGGTGCGCATGCTGCCCAGCAGGTGCGGCTTGTCGTACACGTAGTCGCCAGGCACCGAGGGCCGCCCCCAGCCGCGCGCAGCATCGGGCCCCACGCGCCGATCGCGCGGCTGCTGGGTATGGCAATAGACGCAGCCGTTGGCGATGTAGACCTCTCGCCCGCGCAGCTGTGCCGCGCTGTACGGCTTGAGGCCGGGCGCAGGAGGAATGTCCTTCACTTCCATGTAGGGCATGACCACCAGCGCGGCGGTCGCACAGCCCAGCGCCACCATGGCGCCGGCGGCCAGGCGGATGTCACTGTCCATGGACAACGCCCGCCGGCGCCTCGCGGGCCGGCCTGCCCTGCTGGGCCTGCTGCCAGAACAGCGCCGCGCCGGTGCGCGCCGGCCCGAAGCGCAGCACCATCGCCAGAAAGTGTCCGACGAACGCCAAGTGTCCCAGCAGCATCAGCGAGCCCCCGGCGGAGCGTGTCTGCAGGTAGGGCAACGTGAGCCGCACCGATGCCATGAACGGGCGCGCCGCATCGAGCATCGCCTCGCCCTGCAGCCACCCGCCGACCGTGAGCCCGCCGAAGTAGATGCACACGCCCAGCGCCGACAGCCAGAAGTGCACGCCGATCAACCGCGGGTAGGGCCACTCCCAGTGCAGCACGCGGGGCATCATGAAGTACACCGCGCCGAACATCACCATCGACACGAACCCGTACGCCCCGAGATGCGCGTGCGCCACGGTGTAGTGGGTGAAGTGCGTTACCGCGTTCACGCCGCGCAGCGCCTCGAGCGAGCCTTGCAGGGACGATGCCAGGTACATGAAGCCGCCGAACACCATGAAGCGCAGCGTGGGCGAGTAGCGCGCCAGGTGCCAGCGGCCTTGCAGGGTCGAGGCCATGTTGATCCCGAAGGCCACGACGGGGATGATCATCATGACGCTCTGCACGATCGACAGCGTCACGAGCCAGCTCGGCACCGGCCCGCCGATGAGGTGATGTCCGCCCACCTGCCCGTAGAAGAACGCCAGCGTCCAGAAGCCCAGCAACGAGAGGTTGTAGGAGCGCACGGGCCGCCCGATGGTCTTGGGCAGGAAGTAGTAGATGGCGCCCACGCTCGCCGGCGTGAACCACAGCCCGAGCACATTGTGGCCATACCACCAGTTGGTGGTGGCCTGCTGCACGCCGGTGTGCACGCCCGGCAGCTTGGCCACCAGGAACAGCAGCGAGATCCACAGCAGGGCAGCCACCATGTACCACACGCTCACATAGAGGTGTTCCACCCGGCGGTTGGCCAGGGTGAACAGCGCGGGCAGGACCACCAGCACGAAGCCCGCGAACACGAAGCTGGCGATGGGCCAGGGGATCTCCAGGTACTCCATGCCGTCGCTCCAGCCTGCGGCGATGGCGCCGATGCCGCCTGCGATGCCGGTGTTGATGAGCGCCCCTCCGATCATGGCCCAGATGCCACCCGCCAGCGGGGTGCGCAGCAGCCGCGGCAGCACCCACAGGATGGTGCCGAGCGCGGCGTTGGTGATCCAGCCGTAGAGGACGGCGTTCAGGTGCACCGTGCGCAGCCGGCCGAAGGTGGTCCACGCTTGTGCGACCAGCCAGTCGGGCTCGTGCAGCTTGATCGAGGACACCAGCCCCGCGGCCGAGCCGACCAGCAGCCACATGCAGGCGAAGGCGATGAACATGAACACCGGAAAGGCCGAGGAACGGTCGGCGGCCAGCCGGTCGGCCAGCGCGGCGGCATCGACCACGTCCGCAGCGGTCCCCGCCGTCGCCGGTCCCGCATCCTGCGCCTCGTGCGCCTCCTGCACCCGCTGCACCTGCTGCACCAGTTCCGCTCTGTCAACCCTGTCGACCCTCAACGGTGTCGGCGTTCCCCGCGCGCCCCCCTGCAGCGCAGGCACCGCCGCACGCGCGCCGCCGACGCGGTCCGCCTTCCCCTGCAGCACGCGGCGCGCGCGGCTCACGAGCGCGGGGTCGTCGACATCGCCCACCTCGCCGCGCACGAAGATGACCGAGGCGCCGCGCGGGTTCTCCACCAGCAGTCCCTTGCGCAGCGACCAGATGAAGCCAAACAGGCCGATGAGCGACAGCACGAAGGCCGCAAGCAGGCTGAGCACGGTGCTGTCCATCAACGGGCTCCGCCAAGCGCAGCGCTGGGCAGCGGCAGTGGCCATGGAGAGAGGGACAGCAGCATCCGGCCAAGACTAGGCCGATGCGCGCGCGCCGCCTTGCAGGTTCTTGACGCGACTGGCCTGTGCATGCCGGGCGAGTGGCCCACTCAAGCGCGGTCGGCTCGCCAGGCCTGGGGAGGCTGTCCCGTGCGTTCGCGCACCACGCGAGAAAAATGCGATGTGCTCGCAAAACCCGCCTGGTGTGCAATCTCTGCCAGTGTGTGCACGCCGGGCGCGGACGCCCTGAGCAGGGGCACGGCCCGCTCGACGCGGGCCTGCAGCAACGCGGCCGCGAAGGTGGTCTTGCCTGCGGCCATTGCGTTGTGCATCAGTTGCACCGGGACATCCAGCGCAGCGGCCACGTCCGCGGCGGTCAGGCCCACGTCCGCGCAGCGCGCGCGGATGCCTTCGAGCGCCTTCGCCAGCAGCGCGGGTGCCGAGCGCGCATCGGCGTCGCCGGCCACCAGGGCCAGCATGGCGCCGAGCTGGTCGACGAGCACTGCATGCGGCAGTGGCGACGCGGCCACGAACTCGGGCGTGAACTGGCTGAGCATCGGCGACAGCACGCGGCCCCAGCGCGAGTCATGCCGGATGGTGCGTCCCGCGATCGCCAGGGGGTCCGGCAGCCAGGTCTGAACCCACGCCTCGGGGCACTTGACGATCACGCCGTGGAACCCCGTGGGGACATGCGTCTCGTGCGTGCCTTCGCCCATCATGACCACGTCGCCTCGCTCCAGACGCTCGTGGCGCCCCATGTGCGTGAAGGCCCAGGGCTGGCGCAGGCTCACGAACAGGTGGTAGCTGCGCTCGGCGCTGCGCTCCACGTCCGCCCGGGTGCGCAGCGAATGGTGCGCGGTCATGTCTTCCACCATGGTCATCAGGCCGCCGAGGCGCGCGGCGCGCAGCTCGACGTTGAAGTCGACCGGCACCTGGCGCCAGTCGGTCACTTGCCACAGCGAGTCCTTCATGACGCTCATCCAGCCATCGAAGCGCATGCCGGCGGGCAGGCTCCGCGTGGAGAAGTGCTGGATGGAGGGTTCGTCGTTCATGGGCGCGCTCCCGTCTGTTGCGGCGTGCGCAAAGTCTAGGGGCCGCCCTGCCCGCCAATGGTCTGTGCGTGCCAAAAGCCCGACCTGTCCAGCCTGTGTGCGCCAGCGCGGCGTAACCCGCCTTGCGGGGGGAGCCGCCTGTGGCCATACTTGTGAAGCGCCCCCGGCCATGCCGCCGGCCGCGTTCCCCCTGGAGGTCTTGAGTGCCGACCGTCGACAGTGAAGTGATTCAGCGCTGGTCCACCGCCGCAGTGCCGGCCTCCCAACGGCTGGACTACTTCGCCGCCGCGCTCAGCGAGGCTGTCAACCCGCTGCGCGTGTGCAAGGCAGATCCGCGCAGTTTTCATGCGGACCTGAGCTTCGCGAACCTGGGCGACATCGGTGTGACCAAGGCCACGGGCGGCGCCCACGGCTCCATGCGGGGACGCGCCGAGCTCGCGCTCAGCGGCGAGCACAGGTTCAACCTTCTCGTGTCGCTCACCTCAGCGTGGACGGCAGAGCATCGTGGCGCGCTGCGCATGGCGCCGCGCGACGTGCTCGTCATGGATTCGGAGTTTCCGACCCGCACCGACGTGCGCACCGCATTCACCGCGGTCAACGTGTCGGTGTCGGCGTCCTGGCTGCGCCAGTGGGTGCCCGATCCGCACGTGCTCGCCGCCCGCCGCATTCCCGGCGCCTCGCTGTGGGGACTCACGCTGTCGTCATACCTGAGCGAACTGTCGCCCGAACTCGCGGCCGCCCCGCCGCTGCCGCTGAGCGTCATCGCGGACCAGGTCGGCGCACTGCTGGCCTTGACCGCCGCAAACATGCGCACCGCCTTCAAGGCCCGCACCGTCGCCACGCGCGCGTTGCGCGAGCGCATCCAGGACTGCATCGCGCAGCGCTGCACCGAGCTGCACCTCACGGCGGCGGACGTGGCAGCGTCGGCGCAGGTGTCGATTCGCACGCTGCACCGCACGCTCGCCGCAGCGAACCAGACCTTTGGCGGCCAGCTGATCGAGGCCCGCTCGGGCGTCGCGGTGCGCATGCTGACCTCGCCGCTGTTTCGACGCGTGCTGACCGCTGAAATCGGCCACAGGGCCGGCTTCACGAGCCCGTCGCACTTCGCACGGGTGATCCGAATGCGCACAGGTCGCACGCCCCGGCAGTTGCGTGCGGCGGCAGGGGCCGCTGCGGAGCACGAAGAGGGCCCGGGCACGGCTTGAACGCCCGGGCAGCCGCACTCAGGCGCCACTCACCGTCAGGACGATCTTCCCGGGACGCGCCCCGGCGGCATCTTCCAGCATCTCATGGGCCCGCCTCGCCTCGCCCAGCGGCAGTTCGGTGCCGACATGGGTCACCAGATGCCCGGCATCCACCATGGCGGCCAGACGTTCCAGGCAGCCCGAGCCCACGCTCACGATGAAGAACACGCCGCGCACGCCCAGTGTGCCGGCCAACACCGCGTCGGGAGGTGTAACCGCGGACACCAGCACACCGCCGGGCGCGAGTGCGTGCATTGCACGCGCCTGCAGCGCGCCGCCAACCAAGTCGATCACCGCGTCGTACGGCCCGCCCAGTCCGTCGTCCTGCGTCGAACGGGCATCGATCACTTCGTGCGCGCCGAGCGACTGCAGCCGGACCGCCTCCGACGGCGAACCGGTGGCGACCACGCGGGCGCCTTCAACACGCGCGAGCTGCACGGCGAATGCGCCCACGCTGCCGGCGGCGCCCAGCACCAGAAGCCGCTCCCCGGCTCGCACGTCGGCATGCTCGAACAGCATCGCCCAGGCCGTGCATGCGACCACGGGCATCGATGCGGCCTGCACGAATGTCAGGCGGGCGGGCATGCGCGCGACCATGTCACGCTGCACCACCGCGTACTCGGCGTAGCCGTCCGTGAAAGAGGCGTTCGGGCAGCCGTACACCGCGTCGCCCACCGACAGCGAATCGACGCCAGGGCCGAGTGCTTCCACCACGCCGCTGACCTCGGAGCCGAGCGTCGCCGGCAGGTCCCGGGCGCTCAAACGCGTCGACTGGCCAGCGCGCAGCCAGGCGTCCCAAGGGCCCACACCCGCGGCCGCCACCCGGACCAGCAATTGACCGGGACCGGGTACGGGCCGTTCGATCACGCGCGGGCCCAGCACCGAGGGAAGGCCGAAGCGCGTGATACCGAAGGCAAGCATCGTGGGGCACGTGCCTGGGCGCGTGGTCCGTGGCAATGCCTTGCTGTCAGCGAGAGAATCCATGATCGCTCCTCAAATGGAGCACCGATCGTCGGACGGCACGCAGACTTTTTCTTTCACGAAACTGCCGTGATTCGCTTCAACCGCGCCACAGAGAAACAGGCTGCGAAGTGCGAGAGCAGTTGCGAAACGACAGTTATCTGGAGTCGGCGCATCGAATCTTCGCGGATGAGATACGTGGCAACCGAAGCTGTCCCGCTACATGGTGCGGCCAATGCTCTCCGATCACTGCGCGCGGATTCCAAGATTCAACGGAACTGGTTGCGGGGCACTTCAGGGGCTGCGGTTACAGCGCCGCGCGCGCGGCCTCCGCCGCAGCGGCGCTGGTGGCCGCCGTCGAAGGCGCGCGCACTGTCGCTCGCTTGGAACGTTCGCCGGCTGTTTTTGAGGCGTTGGCGGATATCAGTCTCCGAGGGTGGGCAGCGCCCGCGGGGTGATCCGGGCTCAGTGCTCCCGATCTGGCAGCGAACGCCGAAGTGGAAGCTATGCCATGCAGGACGACTGTCGGGTTCAGCCTTGCCGTCAGATACCGGTCGTGGGACGCTGGTCGGCCAAGGGCACTCGCGCGATCCTGCTGATTGCCTGGAGCGACGGCAAGGAAGCTGAAACGGCAGCAATCTTTGCGGGGCAAGGCACGCAGTCGCCCGAGCGTCGTGCCGTCGCTGGGCGGAAACGGACTATTTGCAGATCAGTTCGTGGCCTTCGGCGATCACAATGTTGCGGCATTGCTCGGAAATCTCCCCTGCGTCACGTCTGCAGCCCGGAGACTGCAAGAGCCACGGATAGCACCATCGATTTCGCCTGTGCAGTGTTGCGTTTGCATCCGCGCCGCGACAGCGCTCAGCCTGAGCGCGATGAATCACGCATCTCTACGTTACACTTTGAGACACAAAACCAACATGATGGCGCAGGCCCGTGGGTGCCCTCCATGCTGCTGACCAACACCCATGCAACCCCGCAAAATCCTTAGCCTCGTGGCCTGCGCCCTGCTCACGCTGACCATCGCTGCCTGCGGCGGCAGCAGCGACGGGGCTGCTGGCGCGCCCGCCCTTCCTGCCGCGCCGAACTCGCCCGTCAACTACAAAATCGGAGGCACTGTGGCCTATGGGCAGCCCGTCGGTGGGCAGGTCGTCCAGGTCAAGGATGCGACAGGCACGGTCTGCGCCTCTGCGACAACCGCCGCCGACGGCAGTTACGTCGCGGACACCACGCGCTGCGCCCCGGGGTCCGCCGCCGTCTCGCTGCAGAACTACACGACTCCTGCAGGCGCCTCGCTCGTTGCGGTCGCGGTTCCACCCCAGGGTTCCCCGGTCATCAGCGGCGTGGTCAACATCGATCCGTTGACCACGCTGATTTCGTACGCGGCCGCCAGCCTCGTCACCGACGCAGCGGCGCTCGTCGGCAATGCGCAGGTGTTGGCGCTGCTGCCGAAGGTCACGTCGGCGCAGTACCAGCAAGCGAGAACGTCGGTGCTGATCGCACCGTTGCTGCAACGGCTGCAGAGTGACCATGGGGTCGATACCTCCACCTTCGATCCAGGCACGACGCCGTTCGTGGCGGACGGCCGAGGCATCGACGGCTTCTTCGACGCCTATCCGCTGACCGCCACGCCGACGAGCGTCCAGTTGCAGGCGCCCGCATCGATCGGCCCGCTGGTTCGGGTGACGCTCCCCGTCACGCCGGGCAGCGGTGCCGTCGTCACCTCGACCACGGCATACAACATCGGCGGCACGACCACCGGACTGACGGCGGGCGATTCGATCGTCTTGCTGCTCAACGGCACCAACGCCTTCACGGTCGTCGCCAATGGCAACTTCACGTTTCCGACGCCTGTCGCCAGCACCTATACGGTCACGGTGGGCAGGCAGCCAGACGGCAAGACCTGCACAGTGTCCGACGGTTCTGGCGCAGGCATCGCTGCCAGCGTCTCGAACATCGCCGTCACCTGCTCCGCGCTGACCTACCAGGTCGGCGGTTCGGTCTTCGGACTGACCGGCACGCTCTCGCTGCTGAACAATGGCACCGACGCGAAGACCGTCAACGCCAATGGCGCCTTCGTCTTCGCCGCGCCGGTCGCGTGGCACGGCGGCAGCAATGTCACGGTCGGCACCCAGCCCTCCGGCCAGACCTGTACCGTGACGAACGGCCTGCAGCTCAATATCGGGGCCGATGTTTCCAACATCAACATTCTCTGCGCGACCCATACCTACACCATCGGCGGCACGGTCAGTGGTTTGAGCGGCACGCTCACGCTGCAGAACAACGGTGCCGATTCGCTCGTGCTCAATGCCGACGGCGCATTCGTCTTCGCGACACCGGTCGCGTCGTCGAGCGCCTACAGCGTCACCGTGAATGCACAGCCTGCGGGCCAGACCTGCACGGTCGGCAGCGGCTCGGGGACGAATGTCATGGCCAACGTCACCAATGTCGACATCACCTGCGCGACGACGCCGCAGCCCGTGTTCATCTACGTGCCGGACTATGGCAACAACCGGGTGCTGGGCTACCGCCTCGACACCAACACCGGCGCCTTCGAGACGATTTCCGGCGGCCCCTTCGCTGCCGGCTCGGACCCTCGCTGGGTGTCGACCGCCACCACGCCGGGCGGCACCTTCCTGTATGCCACCAACCAAGCGACCAACGATGTCTCCGGGTATCGCGTCAACATGTCGAACGGCACGCTCACGCCGCTTTCCGGCAGTCCTTTCGCGGCGGGCGCACAGCCTGGGACCATCACCATCCATCCGGCCGGTACCTTCGCCTATGTGGCCAACCAGCAGGGCGGCAGCGTGTCGGGCTATGCGATCGATCAGGCCAACGGCACGCTCACGCCCATGACCGGAAGCCCGTTCGCAGCGGGCGCGATTCCGATCCGCGTCGCCATGAATCCGGCAGGCACCTTCGCGTATGTCGCGAATCAGAACGGAGGCGACGTCTCCGGCTACCGCATCGATCAAACCTCCGGCGCGCTCACCCCGCTTGCGGGCAGCCCGTTCGCGAATACCGGTAGCCCTCGTTCTGTCACGGTCCACCCAGGCGGTGCCTTCGCCTACGTGGCGAACGACGAAGCCAGCATCTCTGGATTCAACATCGATCCTGGCACCGGCGCGCTCACGCCCATGGCCGGCAGCCCCTTCGCCGGCGCCGACCCGACCTTCGGGTGGCGCGCGATCGCGGTCAATCCGGCGGGCACCTATGCCTATGCAAGTGCGGGCGAGAACGGCCCGCTGTTGGTGTTCGGCATCAACCCGGGCACTGGCGTGCTCACCAGCTTGCCAGGCAACACCTTCCAAGCAAATACCGGCGATGGTCCCCTGTACACGACCTTCGACGCGACCGGCGACTTGGCGTACGTTGGCAACTTCATCACCATCACGCTCGCGCTGACGCGCGTCAATCCGCTCACGGGCGCGCTGACGCCTTTGCTCGGAAGTCCGTACTACATCGGAGCACGGCCGTTCAACCTGGCGGTGGTCAAGCCGTGATCGACGGCGCAGTGGCGGTCAGCCGACACCGGGCCCGAGGCCGAGCGGTGGCATCTCCCGGTTTCACGCGAACCAACTTACCAGAGCCCATGAGAGATCGTGCGTTGAAGACACAGACGCTCGCATCCATGGACAAAATCGCCACGCCACCGAATGCCAGCGCATCAAAGCCTCTGCTGACAAGGTCTCGCCGGTAAGGTTGTCCACGATCGGCTGGTAGTGCATGAACAGCTCCTTTCTGGGAACCGCCTCGCGCAGCAGCGCATCGATGGTGAGCACTCTGTACGCACGAGCAAACCATGAGGCGACGCCGAGCGCCGTGCCGACGCCGACGAGAATTCCTGTGAAGATGAGCCCCCAGGTGGGACGCCCGCCGCCGCCGGCCCGGCCCCATGGTCCTCCATCCAAAGTCCGGCTCACCTGCGTGTGTGCAATGGCCTATGGCTGGACGCCGCGGAACTCAGTCCAGCGAACCGACGCCCTGGCGAGCTGGCAACATCACTGCATATGGCATCCACCCCGCGGCCCCATCGGACGCATCGCTGCGATGCACAGGCTCAATCTGCGAATGACCTCTTGACGGTTCACCACTGGCCGGGGGGGCCGGACGCCACCCGATCAACGACCATCAAGGACGTTGCGCCGCAGAAAGTCGAGCACCACTGCGTTAAAGACAGCCGGGTTGTCCCGGTGCACGCCATGTCCGCTGTCCGGTACTTGCAGCAGTTGCGCCTGAGGCATCAAACGCGACAAGGCCATGGTCGTGGCGCGATGCACTTCCAGCGTGCGCTCGCCGTACAGCAGAAGTGTCGGCGCATCGAATTGCCGCAGCGCCTCATCGTCGAGTGAGGGAAATGGCTCCGAGGAGATCAAGAGCGCGCGCATCGCCTCGGCATTGCGCAACCGCCGCTCGCGTCCAGCAGGGGTGCTGGATTCGCCGGGGCCCGAGCCATTGATGCCCTCGGTGAGCAGGCGTACTGCCGATTCACGTTCGCCCGCCGCGAAAGCCTCGGCGGCAGGGTCCATCACCTCTCGCTGGAAGCGCAGCCTCGCATCGCGGCCTCCTTCACTGCGGTCGGCAAACGGCAGGACGGGAGGCTCGGTCAGCGCGAGGGCGCGGACCTTGCCTGGATGCGCCAAAGCGAGCTGGAGCGCTGTGAATGCGCCGTAGGAGGTGCCGATCAAGATGGCCGGCGCGGCGTGCCAGCGGTCGAGGAGAGCTGACAGGTCTTGCGCTTCAGCAATCACGGAATGGCTCCGGCTGTCGATCGTGTTCCGGTTCGGGCTGCTGTAGCGTCGGCTGTAGGTGATGCAGCGGAAATGCGGTGTGAAGGCCGCCCACTGCGGCGCCCAAGACGACCAGTCTCCCATCCCGCCGTGGACGAAAACAAGCGTCGGTCCCGAGCCCTCCTCGGCATAGTGGATGTCTATGCCACCGGCGATCTCGGCGCGTTGCAGCGGCCGCTGTTCGAGAGCGCTCATCATTCGACTTTCAGATTTGCCAACAAGGGGCTCAGGCGTGACTCCTCGCGCTGCAGGTACTGCTGGAAGGCTTTCGGATCGCCGGGTTCTGAAGCGATGCTGCCGGCCTTGAACTCTCCCTCTACGTACGTCGGGTCTGCCAGCACTTCCCTCATTGCTGCCGCCAGCCGCGCGACCACCGGAGAAGGGAGGTTTGCGGGTCCGAACAAACCTGTCCAGAGATCTGCCTCGGCGCCTTTGACCGCCTTGCTCTCATTCACCGTCGGAATTTCAGGCGCGGTCGGATCTCGCCGTGCCGAGATGATGCCGAGAGCCTTGAGCTTGCCGGCCCGGATCATCGGCAAGGCTCCCGTCAATGCCATGGTGCCAACTTGAACCTGGCCGCCCATCAGGTCGTTGAGCAGCGGAGCGCCTCCCTTGTAGACGACCGGGCTGACCTTGAATCCTGCGGCCTCCGCAACGAGCGTTCCGCCTATGGTTTGAATCATCGCGACCCCGGTGGCGCCTAGAAGCAAGGGCTCCTTGGCCCGCGCGACCATGGCAGTCAGCTCGTCGACGTTGCTGGCAGCGAGCCCGGTGTGCGCGACCAATACCGTGCTGTTGGTCGACAGTTTGGCGATGGGCGTGAAGTTTCGAACCGAGTAGCCCGACTTGAGCGCCGCAGGCCCGACGATCAAGTCATTGACCGATCCCAAAAGCAACGTGTACCCATCGGCCGGCGCCCGCTGAACCCTCTTGGCGCCAATGGTGCCGGAGGCCCCAGCAACGTTCTCAACCACAACGGTGCTGTGGAGGCGCTTGCCAAGTTCGACCGCAAGGGTGCGACCGATGCGGTCCACCGAGGCGCCGGCGGGATATGGCACCACCAGCGTGATCGGCTTGTCAGGGTAAGCCTGTGCCCAGGCCAGGGGGGCAGCGGTGGCGACCGTGATGGCGATCAGCAGCGATCGGCGAGTGAGGTGGCGCTTCATGCAGTCTCCAGGCGCCGGTGAAAGCCGGCAAGATTTGATGGGCGAAAGATCTCGGCTCACGTGGCGAGGCCACTGGGCAGGCTGCTGATCCTTCGTGCGGTGCGACGTCAGCCAGTGTCGAAGCTTCGGGAATAGGCGTCTAATCAAATATTCCGCCGCGATATAGGCGAATCCAATACCATCGCCAGGACGATCTTTCGCTCGTCGCCATCATGCGTACCTCCGCCACGACCCTTCGCAACCGCCTTCTGAGCCGCGCCCGATTGCGCCACCTGCACGTCTTCGTCACGGTGGCCGAGGTGCAGACGGTCAAACGCGCTGCCGAGACCGTGGGCATCAGCCAGCCGTCCGCGACGCAAGCGCTGGCCGAACTGGAGCGTTTGCTCGAATGCACGTTGTTCTTGAGACATGCACGAGGCATGGCCCTGACGCCAGCGGGCACACAGTTGCTGCCACTCGCCCGCCGAACGCTCGGAATCATGGATGACGCTGCCACGCAAGCTGCTGCGCTGGCGCAAGGCGCCAACGAGGTGGTCCGGGTGGCTGCCATCTCGGCCGCCATCGAAAGTCACCTGGGCAAGACGGTTCATGATTTCACCCAGTTGCATCCGAGAGTGCTTGTGCATCTGCAGGAGGCCGACGCATCCCGACAAGCGTCACTGGTCGCAGACGGTGACGTGGACTGCGCGTTCTGCCGTGCACCTGCTGTCCTACCCGATGGATGGTCCTTCACCTCTCTTTGGCCGGACCGGTTTGCCATCGTCGCGGGTCATGCCCATCCGCTCGCTCGCAAGCGCCGCGTGACAATGTCAGACCTCGTGGCCGCCACCTGGCTCGTGACGCCGACATCGATGGCCGCGCGGGAAGCATTCGATACGTTCTTCGCGCACGTCCCAACGCCGATAAAGACGCATGGTGTCGTCACCAACTCAGCCACCATGCTCTCGAGCCTGCTCTCGCAACAGCATCTGCTGAGCTTCGTTCCCGCCAGCATCGTGCGAAGTGGTGTGGCGTCCGGCCTGCTCGCAGAGATCTCGTGGACCCAGCGTTTTCCTTTTCTGCCGATCGGACTTCTTGTTCCGCACCACGGCCTGGGCCCGGCGCTCGACAGCTTCACGAGCTACATGCAGAAGACGGCCAGCGATGTTATGCAAGACTGGCCCAAGCCCTGAGAGCGTTGAAGCCATCCGACGTTCCTTGGCTCACCGTGTGCTTTGTGGAACGCAGGGGACGCAGTCGTGTGCACTCTTGCGGCCAAGTCGAACGTTCTGACCGCGGCATCTCACGGTCGATCACTCGCCGCTCATGACGGCGAGTCCCCTCTTGTCGCGCGACGTATCACGGAGTCGGAATCGGGCCGCCGTCGATCACATGCGCTGAGCCGGTGATGGACGCTGCCCGGTCTGATGCCGGGAAGGCGATCGGGTCGGCCACTTCTTTCGGGGCGGCCGGTCGTCCCAGCGGCATCCGCCAAGCGACTTCATGATGACCTGCGCCGCTTCCTCGCAGCCCATGCCGGCCTCCTCGCGATGCGCTGCGCGAGACCATTGGCAATCGGACTGGCAATCCAGCCGGGTGACACGAGCCACGCTCACCCCTTTCGGAGAGACCTCCTGGGAGATACTCTTGCTGTAGGTGGCGAGCGCCGCCCTGGCTGAAGCGCAGGCCCTGGTCGCCTCTGATAGCGGCAGGCAGCTCTGGCTCGACGTGACGTGGATGACGACGCCGCTGCCTTGGGCGACCATGCCGGGAACAACGCACGATCGAGCCTGACCGCCGGAAAGAGGTTCAGGCCAAACTCCTTGCAGCCGAGTTCGGCCGCGGCCAGGTTGCGCACATTGCCTTCTGCTGGAGTGCGCAAAGAATATGGCTGCACCGGGTCCGTCGGAATTCACCAGGAAGTGATGCGCGAGCGAAAGAATTCAGGCGCTGATGCCTGGAGCATCGTCCGGCACGGCACGTCCTATCCGCATGGGTTACCGGTGTGCAATAAGCGAGCAGCCATCCCACCTTGACCAAGTGATAGCTTACCGAGCCGCAGACTTCGGCAATCCTCCAAAACCAGGAAACTCGCATTTGGTAGGGCGTTGTTCGTCGCACTCGGCGTGCTAACGGCCACCGAAGCAATGTGCCCCTCTGATTCGCGAGAATTGCGGTTCCATGCCTCATCTGATTCCCGAACACGCTCTCGCCGGAAATTCACGCCAGCTCATCGAAAAGCAATGCCCAAAGCGAGGACGCCCCAAGCAGGAATGGCTGCTGTGCTTCGCGTATGTCTCCGCGCTGTTGCTCGCCGGTGGATGCACCACTGCAACGCCTGCTGCGCCGGTGGTCTTCCCGGGCGCATCCTGGGCGACGGCACCTGAGTCTGAACCAGGCAGCATCTGCCGCCGCGAACTTGACGCCACCCGCATCTACCTGAGCACGCTGGACACGACCGCTCTCATGGCGGTGCAGGATGGCCGCGTGCTGTTCAGTGAAGGGCCGGTCCAGACCGTCAGCATCGTGTTCTCTGTGCGCAAGAGCGTGCTCTCGATGATGTACGGCAAGTACGTAGCCGACGGCACCATCGACCTCGACCGCACGCTGGCCGACTTGAGCATCGACGACGTGGGCGGCTTGCTGCCCATCGAGCGGCAGGCCAGGCTGCGCGACCTGCTCACCGCGCGTTCGGGCGTCTATCACGCCGCCGCCAACGGCGGAGACGACGCGGCGGCCGCGCCGCCACGAGGGTCGCACGTGCCCGGCAGCTATTTCCTCTACAACAACTGGGACTTCAACGCCGCGGGGACCGCGTTCGAACGCCTGACCGGCAGGAGCATCTACCATGCTTTCGCGGAAGATCTGGCCACACCTCTGCAGCTCGAGGATTTCGACTTGGCCCGCCACGCACGCAGCGGCGACGCGCGGCGCTCCGAGCACCTGGCCTACCCCTTCTACCTGTCCACGCGCGACATGGCGCGACTGGGTTACCTGATGCTGCGCCAGGGCAATTGGCAAGGCCAGCAGCTCGTGCCGGCCGAGTGGGTCGCCCAAATGACGCGGCAGACCACGCCCGCTGCACAGATGCATCCGCCGCACACGGCGCGGCGCGGCTTCGGATACGGCTACTTGTGGTGGCTGCTCGACGAGCCGCAGGACTCGCCGCTGAGCGGCGCGTACATGGCCTGGGGCGTGCATGGCCAGTACATTCTCGTGGTGCCGAAGCGGCAGATGGTGATCGCGCACAAGCGCCAAGTGCCCGTCGCGGGCAACTGGAACGTCAGCTGGGTCGGCCCGGTGGCGTTTCTGCGCGCAGCGCGAATGTTGGCCGCAGCACCCTGCCGGGTGGGAGAGCAATGAGTTCGCTGCGCGTACGACGAAAGGCGACGGCGGATTCAACCGGTCGATGCAACACACTTATAACTGCGTAGGCAGAAGGAGTGTTGCAGATGAAGTACCGGACACGGACCTACTACACGAGTGCCCAGAAGGCATTGATGTGGGAGCGGTGGAGGGAAGGTTGGACCCTTCACCAGATCGGCCAACTTTTTGACCGACCTCACACTTCCATCCAGAACATCTTGTCCAAGACCGGTGGCATTCGACCTCCGGAACGACGACGCAGTGCCAATGCGCTGACTTTGGCAGAGAGAGAAGAGATCTCCCGCGCTCTGATGGTTGGTGAATCGATGCGTTCAGTGGCCGCCCGACTTGGCAGGGCACCGTCGACCATAAGCCGCGAGATCGGGCGCAACACAGGGAAAGACGGGTATCGGGCGAGCGTTGCCGACGAAGCTGCCTGGAACCGTGCCCTGCGGCCGAAGCGATGCAAGCTGGTCAAGAACCGGGCGCTGGCTGGCGTCGTGGCGGACCTGCTTCGAGTGCTGTGGTCGCCGGAGCAGATCGCCGGCTGGCTCAAGCATACTTATCCGAACGACCCGAGCCTTCATGTGTCACACGAGACCATCTACCGCAGTCTTTTCATTCAAGCGCGTGGTGCATTGAAGAAGGAGCTGCTGGAGCACCTCAGACGCACGCGCGGCATGCGACGCTCTCGTTCCTATACGCAGAAGACTGCGATCCATGGGCAGATTGCCGATGCCGTGTCGATCAGCGAGCGCCCCGCATCTGTCGAGGACCGGGCGGTGCCTGGTCATTGGGAAGGTGACTTGGTGTTCGGCAGCGGGAACAGCCAGATCGCCACGTTGGTGGAGCGGCAAACGCGATATGTGATGTTGGTGAAGCTCGAAGGCAAGGACTCGCAATCGGTGGTCAACGCGCTGATAAAGAACGCGCGCAAGTTGCCGCAGGAGCTCTACAAGTCATTGACCTGGGATCGAGGCACGGAGATGCATGGTCACAAGCGATTCACGATGGCCACCGACATCCAGGTCTACTTCTGTGATCCCCAGAGCCCCTGGCAGCGCGGCAGCAACGAGAACACCAACGGGTTGCTCAGGCAGTACATGCCGAAGGGCATGGACATCTCAGGGTTCTCACAGCTTCAACTCAACGCGATCGCGAGACAATTGAACGAGAGGCCGCGAAAGACGCTCGGCTTCCATACACCTGCTGAAATGTTCAGCGAATGTGTTGCATCGACCGGTTGAATCCGCCGCCCTAAGCTGCCTTTCATCTGCGCTGCCAATTGTGCGGAAGCAGTTCGTCGATGCGGCTGTTCAGATGCGTGGGCAGTCTGGTCAGCACGTCGTTAAGGTACGCGTGCGGATCTTGACCGTAATCGCAGGCGCGCAAAGGCTGAGAGGCCATGCGCGCCAGCGCCGGGCGATCAAGACGGTTTCGGGAGTCTCAGGAATGGAGTCAGCGACGCTTCAATCCCGAAGCGTGAACACCACCGAAAGGTATGACACCGGGCGCGTGTGGATGGCCTCGATGCCATGCAAGGCCGTCGCATCGAAGATCAGCGAATCCCCTGCCCCCACCGTGACAGTTTTGCCGCCGTATCGGTAGGTGACCTCTCCGGACAGGAAGTGTAGAAACTTCAGGCCCGGGTGCTGGAACGTCACATAGGGCTGCGCATCGGGCAGTAGGGTGACCAGGTAGGGCTCGACGAACAGGTTCCCCGACAGCGAGTGACCCAGCAGCTCGTAGCGGTAATCCGCCACCGCACCGATCCGGTCGACCACGAGCCCTCGACCCGCCGGCACATGACAGAAGTCCGTACGACGCGCCTGGTCACCGAAGAAGCGCGACACAGGCACGTGCAGCCCCTGCGCGATGCGATCCAGCGTTTCGACCGAAGGGGAAACTAGACCGCGCTCGATGCGCGAGAGCATCGAGCGGGAGACCCCGGCAACCGACGCCAAGCCCCCGCCAGAGGTCCCCGCGGCCATTCGCAGCGCCCTTACCTGCGCGCCGATGCGAGCCGCGGACGTGCTCCGCGGAACAGGCTTCGGCTGCTTGGGATGCTCCTTCGCAACAGATATAGGCAACCTAAACGGCCGAGCTGTAGGAAAAGGCGATGCGATGCGACCTTGAGTCATTCACAGCTCTCGTTGCAACCTTCGAGCCCAATAAGTAAAGGCCTTTCACTCACCACAACCCGTTTTAAGTGACGATTAGGCTACAGGATAACATGTGACGATAAGTCCGTGGTCGATTAGTCCACAAACCGCGCCAATAGGAGGGTGAAGTCACTATCAATTCGGTTTGGCGAACGTCTAAGGGAGTTGCGAAAAGAGCGAGAGCTCTCGCAAGAAGAGTTCGCGGCCGCATGTGGTTTTGACCGTACATACGTGAGCGGAATGGAACGGGGGGTTCGCAACCCTTCGCTGGCGGCAATAGAAACCCTTGCCGGAGCGCTTGGGCTCCCAGTTGGCGAATTATTTAAGGGACTATAGTGCCCACGGGCTAGCAGCCAGTTGATTTTTATGGATATCCTGCCTCGCGGGGGGTGCGGACGAAAACTTGGACTACCAGAAGGTAGGTCATGTATTCCTACGAAGATCGGATTCGAGCCGTTGAGCTCTACATCGAGCTTGGCAAACGCGTCAGACCCACTATCCGTCAGCTGGGCTAGCCGCATCGATACCGGCCTGGTGCTCGATGCGCTGGTGATGGCCTCGTGACGTCGTCGGCCCAAGCAGCCAGTCACTGTGCATTCGGATCAGGGCAGTCAGTTCACTGGGCATGACTGGCAAGACGTCCTGCGTGATCACAACCTCGTGTCCAGCATGAGCCGTCGCGGCAACTGCCACGACAACGCCGTGGCCGAGAGCTTCTTCCAGTTGCTCAAGCGCGAACGCGTCCGCCGCCAGATCTATATGACACGCGATGTCGCCAAGGCCGATGTCCTCAACTACATCGAGATGTTCTACAACCCCAAGCGGCGCCACGGCACTGCCGGAGATACTTCCCCGGTAGAGTTCGAACGACGCCATTCCCAACGGCTCAAAAGTGTCTAGGGAATCCGGGGCGATGCACCTGGATGAAGGATAGGAAGCGCGCCCAGCAAAGCCAGACGGCACAAAGCCCAGCGCGGCGGTGAGACCGGGCTGGGCTTTGTTGGGTGAGGATGGACGTTCTACCGTCTGCAATGGCTTGTTCATAGTGCCCCACTTCGTTAAGTGCTTGAAAACATTGAGATCTGGTTCTCGGAAAAAACCTGACACGGGCGATCTGTTCGGGCGACGGCGTCGATCACCCGTTGATCCAGCAGATCACTCGCGCGAATCTGATACGGCGCGCGCGCAACGACCTGCTCCGCGGGCAGCAATCCTTCCTTGATGAGGCGCCGGATTCGGTGGTTGCTGACGCCGAGCTTGGCGGCCGCCTCTGACATGGTCAACCACTCGCCTTCCTTGTGCGCTGACCGGTACGCACGGATGTCGTTGACCATTCGCACGGAACTGACGCGGTGCGCAGTCCAAGTCTTGCCCTGACCGGTGGGTAGGCCCATGCGGTTGAGTGTCGCGGCGATATGTTCGTCGGACCACCTGGTCGCCATGCTGCGCATCACGGCCAATGCCTCCTCTGGAGTGCGGCAGCCATGCTCACCGGAGCGCGGCTTGATGACCTTCACCTGCGAATGCTGTCCGCCGCGCCAGTGGATCGTCAGCACAACTTCGCGGGCCGCGTCGTCGACATCGGCAACGATGTCCTTGACGAGGGAACGCAGCAGCTGCTGTCGCGAGCGCATCGTCACACCCGGCGCATTCCACGCACCGGCAAGATCCTCTGCCAAGCCGGACAAGTCGGGCTTCGCCGTCGCCTGCTTCTGTTCGACTGCGTTCAAGCGCTGCTCACAGGCGAGCACGCGTTGCAACGCGGTCTCCCATGACTTCTCGAGTTGCGCGGCGATCAAGCGGTTGACCGGATCGCAGGCTGCATAACGGCGCTCTGCGAGCGTGGCGTCGTAGCGCGCCTGCTGCAGCTCGAGTTCCGAAATGCGTCGCTGATCAGCCTGGACTTCCATGTGCCTCCGTTCGGCGTGCAACGCAGCTTCGATGGCCAGAGGCTCGACCGCACGCAACAGTTCTCGGGCGACCGCTTCGTCGGGCCGACGGCCGCCAAATGTGAAACATCGCGGCTGCGCCAACTGCAGGTTGGGACGGTCGCATCGGTACACAGCCTGCGGCACCCCGCGCCCTACGTAGGCGACCACAAGACGTCGACCGCAACGTCCACAGGACAGCATTCCGGCGAGCAAGGCCCGACCGCCACGCCCTGACTTCGCGCCATCAACTTTACCGTAGGCATTGAAGGCAAGCTGCTTCTGATTGCGCTCGAACTCGGCCCAGTCGATGTAGGCCTCATGATGGTCCTTGAGCATCACATCCCACTGATCGACCGGCTTGCCATGCTTATAGGTCTTGCGCAGCCGACCGTCCACCAGTGCCGTGCGCTTCTCAGTCTTACCGTACACGTAGACCCCGGCGTAGAACGGATTCTTGAGCACCGAGATCACGTTACGGTAGCGGATCGGTGTCCAGTCGAAGCTCACCATCTTCTTGCCGTCTGAGGGGCGCGGGAAATGGATCTCCTCGGTCGCGAGCGACAGCATCACCTGGCGCGCGCTGCCGAGCTTGCGGAACCGCTCGAAGATCAACCGGATCGTCTCCTGCAGGCGGAGGTCCGGATCAAAGCCGAGTCCGATCTCCCGATGCCAAACATAGCCGATCGGCACGCTGATCCGCAGCTCGCCGCGATGGGCCTTGGCACGTGCGGCTTCGAACATCCTCGCCCGCAGCAGACCAAGTTCGAACTCGCTGATGCTGCCCTTCATGCCCAGGAGCAGTCGGTCGTTGGGGCGACATGGGTCGTAAACGCCGTCGAGGTCGATGACACGAGCTTCGACCAAGCCACAGAGCTCCAGCAGGTGGTGCCAGTCGCGCCCGTTGCGAGCAAGTCGTGAAGCATCGAAGCACAGCACGGCGCCGACTTCGCCGGCGCAAAGCCATGCCACGAGGCGATCGAAGCCCGGCCGCGCCACCATGCCGCTGGCGGATCGGCCCAGGTCGTCGTCGATGACTTCCACCTGGGCGAATCCCCTTCGCCGGGCCTCCGCCACAAGGTCGTACTGGCGGCGTTTACTCTCCAGGTTGGTCTGGACCTGTGTCTGCGTGGATTGGCGCACGTAGACGACGGCCTTGCGGCGAAGCACGGCGGCTGGCAATAGGTCAGAGTTGCTCATCGTCAGCCTCCCTTGGTTGAACGCCGGCGGCCTGCAGCAGCACGACCGCCATCTGCGCGATCACGTTCAATCGTTCGCTCGGAGTCATGCCCTGGAGGACAGGGGACTCGAACGCGATGCTCAATTGACGATGCGACTGTGGCGGTGCCGATGTCGTCAAGGTTCGGCGCAGTCTGGAAACCTGGGTCATGGCGCTCCTCGTGGGTGTGATGAACACCCGCGCAGCTTCGCCGAAGTCCTTGCTGCAAGAGGAGCACGTGCAACTCGTTAAGCGCATCCAGCGCGACACGCGGCGGACCGAGTTCCATGGGTGCGCAGACCGTGGGGTTGAGCATCCACGCGGCAACGACGATGACGATCCCAGGACCGACTTCTACGTGAACGACCTCGCCGTTGGCGCGCTGCTCGCTGTATTGCCGCCTGACGCGACGCCCGTAGAGGGGATGCCAGCGATAGAAGACTTCAACTTCTTGCCCGACATGGGCAGAATGACCCGGCGATTGCAGTGGGCAGAGGCAACTGGCTGTTCGCTGGGAGCCTGCGTGCCGGGCAACGCGCCGCAGCCGTCATGAGCTTGATCCAGTCGGCCAAGCTCAATGGGCACGATCCGTATGCCTATCTGAAGGACGTGTTCTTACGCCTGCCGACGCAGCCGCATAGCCGCATCGACGAGCTGCTGCCGCATCGCTGGCAGCACAGCTGACCACCTGCTCGCGCTCGCCGCCAAATGCGCGGCCCTCGTCAAGATGTGTTCGCCGTGTGCTTACCTAGCAAGCGCCAAATCGTTGCTTGGGAAGGTTGTCTCTTGGGCGTGAGGCCTTCCGGTTCAAGACGACTTCGCCGTGTGCGTACGATCGGCGCGCATGACCGTCCCATCGTCCGGCGCCGGATCTTCGCGGATGTGAATCAATCGCTGCGCCAGATATGCTTGGTGCAGTTGAACTCTGCTCACCATCCTGCGCAGGAAGCGACGACGCGTAGTCCTACACGCTCAAGGCGTGAACACGACGCTTTTCGCGATCAGCACGCCATTGACCACACGGTCCCCCACGATCGTTACGCGTCGCCCGTTGCCTAGATCCGCCACTGTGCCATTGATGAATGAGGTGCCCGAGCCGCTGGCGTCGACAGGTTGACCTCGGACCCTGAAGCTTGCGGGGGACTGATAGGCGCCGATGGCGCCGATCAATGTGAACGACGCCGGCCCCCCCGTACCCGGAACATTGCGGATTCGAAGCTTCTGCACCACCAGTACACCGCCAGACATGAACCCGTCGATCTCGACCTTCACCCCATTGCCAAGAGAGCCCGCAGGACCGCCGTTGATTTGGGCAGTCGTGCCGTCGACAGCAGTTCCCAGCACCTTGAAGGCGCCTCGTGACACGAAACTGGTGATGACACCCGCGAGTTGAACCGCAACTCCGTCATTTAAAGGTATGGCATACCACCCTTGCACTCTCGTGGCGGCCAGAACGCCGCCTGTCGGCGCCGCGAAAGCTCGTGCGCGCACGATGATGCCGTTGGCAAGCGCCGACGAATTGATGCCGTTGAACGCGGCCGCGTTGTAGTCAATCGTTAGCAAGCCGAGAGCAAACGTCTTGCGGACCGTATCGAGGTTTTGCACTGTGCCAGTGACCAAGGGATCGAGCAGGGTCGGCGCAATTTGCACTCGGGTGGCGCGCAAGCTCCCCGGGTCACCGGGCAGTCCCCACACTTGAACGACGCTGCTGCCAGCCACATCGGCCAGTCCATTTGCGTTACCCCACACGGTCGCTGCATCGACACTGACCGTGGTGCCCATCACGACGAAGGTCCCAGCGGCTACGTCAACGCCAGACGCGGGCCCGCGCAGTTCCGCAGCCGATTGCACCTGCGTGGCAACGCCGGTGGTGAAGTTGGTGTCCAGCTTCCCTGCGATACGCGCGCTCATGCCGATCTGTAGCTCTGATGTGTCTTCGAGCGTGAAGGTGGCAGCTTCCGTGTTGTAGCGCGTTCCATTGAGGATGACGCTCCCCAACCCGTCTGCCGAACCGATACCGGCAGCGTCCGCAGTAACCCCTGTGCCTCCGGAGCCCACCCCAGAGCCGTCGGTGCTGCCGTTGCCAGCCGTGCTCGTGGCGTCGCCGGTGCCTGCAGATCCTGTGCCCGTTCCGGCATCCGTACCGCTCGGGCCAGCGCTGCTGCCGTTTCCTGTTGGGGAGTCGCTCACGCCTGCGGGCGCTGTGGTGACGCTAGTGTCCGCGCCGAACCCGAAGCCGCCGACCGGGCCACGGCCGTCGCCACCACCACTGCCACCGCATGACAGGAGCAGCGCCATGGCACTGCTGGAAAGCAGGCCGCACATGAGCCTAGGGAATAGTGTCAACGTGCTCACTGTTTGGGCTCGCTTCGAGGGTGAGGCGTTGGCGTGGGTGTACCTTCATCCTCGTAATAGGTGTAGATGCCGACCCGAATGCGACCGGTCGTGCCCTGAGGCGCGCGCGCCACCGCCTGCGTCATCTCCTGAGCCAACTCGTGGTGCAATGCGGACCAGCGCGTGCGCACCAATTGGTGGATCTGCTCGCACTCCTGGAGTGTCAATCCGCGCGCGTAGACCGCGCGCTCCAGCATGCGTGGGGAGGCGTCCAAGGTGTTGGCCACCGCCGCCAGCAAGTGGTCACGGCCGTTGTCACCGAGGAAGGCGAGCATGGACTGCAGGTCTTCCACTGGCACGAAGCCATCGGCGGTGAGCTCTACAACGCCGTCGACTTCTTTCACCATCTGCAGGCGGATCAGTTCATCGAGGATGGTGCGGTGATGAACATTGCCACGAGTACTCATGCGGGCCACGGCCTCGAAAGACGGCATCTCATTCCCAGTCGTGACAGGCAGCTGCTGCAAGGCGGGATCCTGCGCGACCATCTGCAACCAGAGTGTGAATGTTTTCGCTGCCGCTGACAGCTCGGTGTGAGGCAAAGGATCAACCGTGGCCCTGACGCGCGCGGTGACGGCCTTGCGATTCAGCCCAGTCGTCACGGAAAGTTGGCTCAAATTTGGTTTAGGCACGCCCTGGCGACGCCATGAACGATGCGCTTCCTCTAGAAGCAAGTCGCGCAACAGTTCTTCCAAGTGCGGGTGCTTGACCCCCATCGAGAGAGCAAGCCTGACCACCGGGCGAAGGATGCGCGCGCAGGCGGCAAGGGCCCAATCCAGCCTTTGTTCCATGAGTTCGGGGACGCTGCTCCAATGCGAGATTTTCTACAAACTGACCCTGTGAATCATTCACATTCTGTATTTTAGCTGCGGGCCATAGGCTCCGTGCGGCTGCTCCATTGCCAGGTGTCGCCTAAGAACCTCTGGTGTGGTGCCCTGCCCTGGCTTGATCGAATTCAGAACTGTGCTCTTACCTATAGCTCAATGGTGTAGTAGGCGTGGCTGCCCTTTAGGCCGAGCACCAACTCGTGATAACGTTTACAACGACGCCAGCTAGCGCCTCAGTGCAATATGGGAATCAGCCCCCGCATTGGACGCCGCTCACGCAACCGTCGGGCGTCTCTATACCCCGCCTTAGCCCCTGCCAAGTAATCGGTGTTCCGTGAAGACGCTAGATGTTCGAGTTCCTCAAGCGTGCGGCCCACATCGAAGGTATCTCGCAGCAGGTACTTGCTACTCACCACTGAAATCAACAGCGCCCGCGATCCTCCGCGCCCGGCCGTCAAAGCCGTGCCCGCCGCGGCAACGTAGCCCAGCACGGTAGCCCGTGCGCTCCTAGACCAGTCCGCTGGCGTTGGGCGGTTTGCCAGCATAAGTTGATCCTGAACAGCATCGGCGATGAGTCGGGCAATCTGGTTCGACTCCCTGATGCTGACCGAGTCCAGCACATTCTGGGTATTCGGAAAGCCCAAAAGATCCTTGAGACGCTCGAACATTTCTTTCTCCTTGCTGAAGTGAGGCCTCGGTCGGACAAGGCGCGTGCATCGCGGCTGTCGCAGGGGCCGATCGATTCGGGACAAATGTGAATTTATCACATTTAGTACGAAAACACACATTTTTCATGTGTCGCGTCGACAGAGGAGTGGCTCGGTCAGTGGCTTCAGCACACTCCGCAGCAACTGCTCACTCGAGGCGATGAACTTTCGATTTCCCGTCGATCGCCTCTGATGCTTGCCTGATGGGGAGATCTCGCGACTATCAACATTGGTCTCGCACGAGAATGACTTCCTTAGATCATGTCCGCGACGCGAAAAGGTCGCCCGAATCGGCGCTGCGGCCAGACACGGATCGGCCCGTGCGGAATGCGACCACAGCCGCAACGGGCCAATGCGTTTAAGCTGTTTGTGGGACGTGTTGGCGCCGACCGGAAACTGAGCCAGTTTTGCGGGTAGTGCCGAAGTAAAAGTGAGCCAGGTGTTCAACCTACCCTGCTGTTTATTTAAGCAGCGGGGTTCGAGGAGTGATCACCATGGACATGATTGGCAGGATCCGACGGCTGCACGTGAGGGACAAGCTGTCGGAGCGCGAGATAGCACGCATGACGGGGCTGTCGCGCAACACGGTGTCGAAGTGGCTGCGGGCACCGGTTGCCGAGGCACCGAAGTACCGGCGCGAAGCGCGCCCGAACAAGCTCAGTGCGTTCGAGGCAACGCTGAAGCAGGCATTGACGGCCGATGCGCGACGGGCCAAGCACGAGAGGCGCACGGCACGTGCGCTGCACACCGAGATCAAGGCGGCGGGCTACGACGGCGGTTACTCGGCCGTCACTGACTTCGTTCGAGCGTGGCGCCAGGGCGAGGGACAGGCAGTCAACGTCACCGCGTTCGTTCCACTGACCTTCGAGCTCGGCGAGGCCTTCCAGTTCGATTGGAGCGAAGAAGGCCTGGTCGTCGGCGGCATCTACTACCGTATGCAGGTGTCGCACCTGAAGCTGTGCGCGAGCCGTGCGTTCTGGCTGGTGGCATACCCGAGCCAAGGGCACGAGATGCTGTTCGATGCTCACACGAGGTCATTCGCAGCGCTGGGCGGTGTGGCGCGCCGCGGGATCTACGACAACATGCGCACCGCAGTGGACAAGGTGCATAAGGGCAAGGGCCGCACCGTCAATGCCCGCTTCGCGGTGATGTGCGCGCACTACCTGTACGACCCTGACTTCTGCAACGTGGCCTCGGGCTGGGAGAAGGGGCGTGTGGAGAAGAACGTGCAGGACAGCCGTTGGCGCATCTGGATCGAGGCAGGCCGGCGCCGCTTCGGCTCCTTCGTCGAACTGAATGCCTGGCTGGCGGAGCGCTGCCGGGCGCTGTGGACCGAAGTCCGCCACCCCGAGCACAGCCAGTTCAGCGTGGCCGAGATGCTCGAGCACGAGCGTCCCCACCTGATGCCCATGCCTGAGCCCTTCGATGGCTACGTAGAGAAGCCAGCGCGGGTGTCGAGCACGTGCCTGGTGTCGGTGGCACGCAATCGCTACTCGGTGCCCTGCGAGCTGGCCGGGCAGATGGTCAGCACGCGGCTGTACCCGGGCAGCGTCGTGGTGGTCGCAGAAGACGCGGCAGTGGCGCGCCACGAGCGCCTGAGCGCCTCTGGCGGCACCCGCTACGACTGGCAGCACTACATTCCGCTCATCCAGCGCAAGCCTGGTGCATTGAGGAACGGTGCGCCCTTCTGGTCGTGCTCGACGAGTTGGGTTGCTCCACGATATCCCTGAACTTGTGGCCCAGGAGATGGCCGGCTTCCATCTCGAGTATCTTGCCGCGGAAGAGGTGCAGCGCGGTGCCGCGAAATGACGGTGGCGGTCAATGCGCAGCAGCGCGGCCTCATTCTGCTGAAGCGCCGGGTCGGGCACCGTCTCGACGCTGACGTTCTTGGAAGACTCGTGGGCAAGGGCTGTCATGGTTCAGCGTCCTTGGGATGCAGGCAGGCGATAACGGGAGTGGGGACCTGGAGACCCTCGCGCCTCGCAACGCGGACGAGAAAAAGCAGGCCGTACGCCTACTTTCAGCCGCGACGTTGGCGGATGACCGCTAGGAAGGCATGCGAGAGAGTTGCCCCAGGTTCGCATACCAACAACCCGAAGACGGAGCACCACATGCCCCATCGTCCAGACCTCGCACGAAGCACAAAGAAGCGCTGGTTCGCCAAGCTTGGCCCCGGCCTCATCACGGGTGCAGCTGATGACGACCCGAGCGGCATCGCAACTTACTCGCAGGCGGGCGCCCAGTTTGGCTACAGCGTCGGATGGACACTGCTGCTGACCTACCCATTGATGGTTGGAATTCAACTCGCCAGCGCGCGCATCGGCCGGGTCAGCGGACGCGGGCTCACTGAGGCGTTCTCGCGGCTGTGGCCGGCGCCAGTCGTGTGGCTGCTGATCGCTTCGCTCGTCATCGCCAACGTGATCAACTTGGGCGCCGACCTGAATGCAATGGGCGATGTGGCGGCGCTGGTGATCGGTGGACCGAAGGCCGCCTATGCAGTCTTCTTCGGGCTGCTGTCACTCGGGCTGCAGATCTGGCTGCCCTATGAGCGCTATGTGCGCGTTCTCAAGTGGCTGACCCTGTCCCTTTTGGCGTACGTAGCCGTCGCGTTCGCGGCGCACGTCGATTGGATTGAAGCGCTTAAGGGTGCGCTGTGGCCGCGCTTTCAATGGAACAAAGAATTCGTGACCACCGTGGTTGCGATCCTGGGCACCACGATCAGCCCCTACCTCTTCTTCTGGCAGGCCTCCCAGGAAGTCGAGGAGATTCGCCGCGTTCCGGAAGACCGAGCGCTCAAACGGGCGCCCCATCAAGCGCCCGCGCAATTGGGGCGGCTGAAGACTGACACCTGGGTCGGCATGGGGTTCTCAAACGCCGTCGCGTTCTTCATGATCCTCGCCACGGCCGCCACGCTGCATGCCCATGGACAGACCCAGATCGAGACGACCTCGCAGGCGGCCGAGGCGCTCAAACCTATCGCCGGCAATGCCGCCTTCGTGCTGTTCGGCTTGGGCATCGTGGGCACGGGGATGCTTGCTCTGCCGGTGCTGGCCGGCTCGGCCGCGTACGCAGTGGCCAGCGTGCTCGGCGTGCGTAAGGGGCTGGACCGGCCGGCTGCCGGCGCGCCGGCCTTCTACGCAATACTCGCCGCGGCCATGCTGCTGGGGCTGGCTATCGGCGTATCGGGCGTCAACCCAATGACGGCACTGGTGTACGCGGCGGTGATCAACGCGGTGAGTTCGGTGCCGATCATGGCCGGAGTGATGCTCGCCGGCTCTAGCTCCAAGGTAATGGGCGATCTGGTCATCCCCTCCAGGTGGAAGATCGTAGGCTGGGCCGCCACGGGCGTGATGGGCGTCGCAGCACTGGCAATGCTCGGGACCACCTGGATGTGAGGCTCGTCCGTGGCATTCATCGGGGAAGAAGAGGCGCTTGCCTACACCCCGCCGGTCAAAAGTGGCCATTGTTGTGCTCTTGTCCAATCGGAGAACAGCCATGACACCGCGTCGAAGCGTTCATTCACCTGGCAGCCCTGACAAGACACCTCCGCCTACCAAAGGGGCGAACCCGGATGGCCGCACGCCGGTCGAGTTGCCCAGCGATCCCGCGACGAAGAAGGCCAGCAATGCGGCGCCAATCCAGCGAACGGCTAAGTGACGACGATTTGGTCGCGCCACCACCTACGTCGTTAGCTGGAACCTCATTGCAACACCTTGAACCAGACCATCGCACATTGTGATTGCGAACCCGCCGGAGGGAAGCCCACGCTCTGCTCGTAGGTCGCGCCCTTGAGGGCCCCACTTGCGAGGGTGCCCGAGCTGTACGTTCCACGAATCACGAGGCTCATCCCGCGTTGCTCGCAACAGCGGGACAGCGGGTCACGCGAGCCCTGCTCCCGCAGGGAGTAGCGGCCCGCCAGCAGGAAGTAGTTGAAGTCGCCTTCCACCGCGAAGTCGCGCAGCATCTGCCACTGATCGATGCCCACGCCGATGGCCTTGATCGGCTGTGGCTCCGCGAGCACCAGGTAGGCGCCTGCCATGGCTGCCTTGAAGTGTGAGCGGTTGCGCGGGTCGGTACCGCCGAACACATCGACCGCCTCATCTGGATCGTGGATCGCGAGCATGTCGATGTGCGAGGTGTCGAACCGCTTCAGGCTCGCCTTGATCGAGCGCAGCGTTGGATCGCGCGCGTAGTTGAACTCGGCGCGCATCGGCACGTGCTGAACAAAGATGCGCAAAATCACTCCGGACGTATCGAACGGGATCAGCTCGAAGCTGACCTTGGACGCGATCCCCAGTTCGTCGCGCGGCAGCGGCTTGATCGCCTCGCCCAGGCGGGTCTCGCTCTGGCCTTAGCCGTACGACGGGCCGTGGCGAAATAGCGAATGCCGGCCGCGAACGTGGCGGCGACGGTGCCCTCGGCTTCGCGGCCGCCATAGCTGTGTACATGTTGCCGAAGGGTGCGCCGCCCAGGCCCAGCGCGGTCACGGAAAGGCCGGTACAACCGATCGGTCGTATTCTGCGGAGGAAGTCGATCAATGCTGCCTTCGAGTTGAATTCGTAGGGCAGCCCTGAGCAAGGGCATGAATGTACAAATTCTGAAGGCCGTCGCAGCGATCGGCGAGCGTCACAGCAGCTTTGTGCATTGGGTGCACAAGTCTCGGTACGTTTCGCAAAGATTGACAAATGGTTTTTGCGGTTTGCTTGTGGAGTCCAGCAATGCGGACTGCCTAGCTCAACCACCGCGCAAAACAAGCGGCGGCTTTTCAAAGGAATCTGAGTAATGGGAGAATGGCTGGGCCGCCTTAAGGCGATCAATGCAGCCAAGCAAATCGAGATGTACATCTTGCTGATTGGGCCGGACCCGCTTCGACTTGCGAACTACAAGAAGACGCTCGAGGCACACGCATTCGTTGTCGATATCGCCCGCGACCATGTCGAGGGGATATGGAAAGCCAACGCACAAGCCTATGCCGCGATCGTTTTGGAAGTCATTGCCTCTGACGCGGAACGGTTCGCGACTCTCACGGCCATCAGGCGCACTAAAGAGACACCCGTGCTTATTCTGACCCCACGCGACACCGTCGTGGCTCGTATGGAAGGCATCGACGCCGGCGCGAGTGATTTTCTCGTCACACCATTTGCTGCTCCCGACTTCGTGTCTCGCGTGCGGACATTGTTCCAGCACGCGCCCTCGCGCGAGCGCAAAGTGTTGCGTATGGCGAACCTCGAGGTGGACCTTGAAAGCGAGACGTGTTTGCGCAACGGAAAGCAAGTCGACCTTACGCGAACGGAATTCGCGTTGTTCGTGGCCCTTTTGCGCAACCACGGCCATCACGTGTCCCGAATCTCACTTCTGAGGGCGGTGTGGAATGCCGACATTCAGGAAGAGTCCAACGTCGTTGAGGTGACGGTCCGGCGCCTTCGCATCAAGCTCGACAATCCGTTTGAGGTCAAGTTGCTCCATACGGTGCGCGGCGGTGGATATATTCTTCAAGACCGCTCTGGACCAGAACACAGGACGGCAGCGCGCCCTGGTCCGGCGACACCTCAACCTTCCGTTGCTTCAACTGTGAGCGAAGAGGCAATGGGTCTTGGTCCGGCTGATCGGGTAACTCAGGAGCCGGCGTTTTTGCCGGCTGCAAAAAAAAACGTCTCTCTCGTCGGAGCCAACATGGACCTTTGGAAGCGCAACAACGTATGGATATCCGGCGAGGGCTCCGCGACAATCGTTTTCGCGCATGGGTTCGGCTGTGACCAAAGCATGTGGCGCCTGATGGCGCCTTTGTTCAGGAGCCGTTTTCGAACCATTTTGTTTGACCACGTGGGCAGTGGGAATTCCGACCTCTCTGCTTACGACCGCACCAAATATGACTCGTTGCGCGGCTACAGCGATGACGTAAACGAGCTGCTGGATAAGTTCGCGGAAGGACCCACCATCTTCATCGGTCATTCTGTGAGCGCCATGATTGGCATGCTGGCCGATCTTGACGCCGCAGGTCGAATCGTCGGGCATGTGATGGTGAGCCCATCGCCTTGTTATGTGAACGATGGGGACTACGTCGGCGGTTTCGAGCGCAGTGAAATCGATCAACTTCTCGTTTCCCTCGAAAACAATTATCTCGGGTGGTCGCGAACCATGGCGCCAGTCATCATGGGCGCACCAAATCAACCGGCACTTCGCGAAGAGCTGACGAATAGTTTTTGCAGAACCGATCCCGACATCGCCAAGCACTTTGCGCGCGTAACGTTCCTCTCTGACCATCGTGGCGATCTGGCAAGGCTTTCTACTCCCACATTGCTGTTGCAGTGCGACGACGACGTGATCGCGCCCGTCGCAGTGGGCGAATATATGCATCGCGTTCTGCCCAAAAGCACATTGCGCATCGTCGACAACATTGGCCATTGCCCTCACCTCAGCGCCCCGAACGAATGCGTGGCGTCGATAGAAGATTTTCTGATCCAGATTGCCGATCGTGACCAGCAATAGAACTTAGCAGGTACTGATCAACAACCAGGGAGACTTCGGAAGGACGCTGCATGACTTGGGCAGCAGCGGAGCGTCAAGAACCCGTTGACGGCGACTGGGAGGCGGCTGCCGGGGATCGCGCGCCGAACCGGCAAGTCGCCTGCGGGTGGACTTGGAACCGGTGCCCAGGATGCCGCAGGCAAGTCGGTCGCGGCCGTCATGGCGTCGCAAGTCAACGTGAGTTTGTTCTCGCGATGGATCCGCTGCGCGGAGAAATCCTGATGTTCCCGGCGCCCTGCAGACTCCTCCAGGAAGTAAGCCGGTGCGCGTTGATTCGTGCCTATGGCCAACGGACCGTAATGCTTCGGCCATGCCATCTTGAAGGGGGTCTCGGTCTCCGGCATTGCCACCGGGCTCAGCGACCCTGCAACTTGACAGAACGGCACCGGCGAAAGCCTCGACGGCAAGTTCCGCGCCGAGTGCCTGTGCATCGGGGCGTCGCGCTCGCGCACCGAGGCCGCTGTTCCGATCGCACCCCTGGCGCAATCACTACAACGAGGCACTTGCTCGCTGCAGCCTGCAATCCTTGAGTCGGCAGAGTTAAAACAGGAACCCCTGCTGAGGCTGTGACCGGCGGTCTTCTGCGAACTGCTGTCTTCGCCAACTCGAGGTGATTACTGCGTAGCGAGGGGCTGGCTTCCCAGCCAAGGCAGTCAGCTGTTGCCTCGCCCATCGCCACCTCGCTCATGAGCCCAGTTCATCGCCAGTTTTTTGGCGTGATCCAGCGCCTGACTGGCAGAGTCGTGCTGTTCCGGATCCAGAACCAGAGTCCGGATCTGGCCGTCGGGTGGTGACTTGTAACGCACCGTCGCTTGGAACACACCCGAAGGCAGCTGCTCGCCACTGCACAGGAAATGCCAGCCTTGGTAATCGAGGGTCTCCATCTCGTCCATCTTTGCCTTCCTGTCGAACGTCTTCATTCGAGAATGATAGCGACCTGCCTTATTCGTCGAGAAATCACGCTGCGCGATCTGCCCCCCTACAGGCTTCCAGAAACTCGCGTCGGGTTAGGGTGATCGTCCTCGCAAGCTGAAGCGCGGGCGCCTCCAGTAACCGCAAGTCACACCGGGCGGCGACTGTACTGCTCCTGACGCCGGAACTGAACGTGCGAGCGACGAGAGTTCAGAGGGGAACGACACCGCTCCTGCGCGCACCATTGCGCCTGCTTGAGCAAGTTGGCCGGCAGCGGAAGTTGACGCACGTGCAGCAGCATCATTGATCACTCTGGAGCACGAGCGGCTTCGTCGCCATCTCGGCAACGCCGGTTCCCATCGGGTCCCCGGGGAGCGGCATGCTGCACCCTGTGGCATCCCGTCGATCAGCATCCGGTGGATCGCTCGAGTGTCCAGCATCATCTCGAACGCGCAATTCAGTCTTTCGGCCACGGCCCGCTCCAGCGTCCTGCGCCCGATCTCCCAGACCTAGGCGTTGGCCGCCCAACCGGTGCCGGCGTCGCGCAGTGCGCGGGCGGCCAGATCGCGGTTGAAATACTCGATCAGCTTGTGCAGCAGGGCGGCACCGCCTACGCTGCTCTTGCCGGCGCCGTTGACGCCGGCCAGCACAAAGATCTGCGCCGGCATCGACGATCAGCGGCGTGTCGCGTCGCGCGGTGCCTGGACAGCGGCCGGCTCAACGCAGCCACGCCCAACTCCGAGGGCGTCATCGCACGGGCACCGGCCATGGCCTGCGCAGCCGCCTCGCCCTGCATGCGTGCGAACATGTCATCGAAACGTACGTGCGCGCTCTCAAGTCTGGCTCCGACGCCTGCTCCATCCGCAGATGGTGCTCTACCGACATCAGTACCATGGATGGCCGGTCGTGGCGCGTGATCACCACTGCACCGCGTGCCCTCATGGTATGAGTCACCGCCTGCATCCCGGAGGCGAGCTTGGTCGCCGAGAACGAGGGCAGGTCGCGCGCCAAGCGCTCAATCCCGTCAGGACGTGCAGTGGCGGTTTCGACATTCATGACAGATCCCAGAAATCCTTGGATTTGCCTTTTTGCCCATCTTCCTGTCTGAGGGGGGGAGGCCACGCGAACGGCCCAAGGGTGCGGGCCATGAGGTCTTCCGACAGACGCGCCAGAGCGTCGAATTCCGTCAGACGACGGGCTCTCGCGGACAGCTTGATGCGGCCTTTGTTGAGCTCAACGCGGTCGTGCCGACGGATGTCGCGCCAGGTTCTGAAAGCCGCCATCGAGAGTTCATCGAGCAAATGTCTGACAGCCCTCTCAGACGACCATTCCTAGACTGATTGCGGATCGGAAACCTGAGCTTTTTCGCTCATCAACCTATAGAAAAACTGGAACGACATGAGGAATGTGTTGACTTGGCTGGCTGCGGCCGTGTTTCTTTCTGCGGCCGGCGCGGCGGTGGCGGCAAACCAATACGACCTCACGTGCAAAGGCACTGAGCAAAAGGAAACCGGAAAGCCGGCAACGCCCTGGGCCGAGACATTTCGCATCGATCTCGATGCAAAGCGTTGGTGTCGGGGTGACTGCCGGACAGCGGCCCGCATCGACTCTGTGACAGCAGACGAGATCTTGATCACGAACAGCCGTGCCACCTCAGGCGGCCCCACTGGCACCGCATTGGCATTTTCCAGAACGACGGGAGAGGTACGGGAGTACATGGAGTCCGGATGGGCGGGGGGAGTATTCGATATCGCGAAGGGCAAATGCACCCGCGACCTGTTCAGCGGACTGCCGGGGGCGAAATTCTGACGAGCGCAGAGTCAGCTGCCTGAGCGCGTTTGTGGGTCCTTGCGGCACAGCAGGACCGCACATTTTTGCTTTTGCAGCGCGGTGAGCGCGTGGCGTCTGCAGGCGGGCGCCCCGCTGCACCTTCGGGATTGCCCCGGCTGCAATTGCCGGCCGGCGCCGGCGCCGCAAGTACGTCAGGACGAGAACCGGCAACCAACCTGCGCTGCCAGAAGCAGTCAGGATCGTTGTTTCTCCAGTCGGATGTCTCACCCACCGATCTCGGTCTCGTTACCCCATCCGAGGTGACGATAGAGCTGGGCAGCGCGGCTGCCGCTGGCGGTTTCGAGCCACGCCGTCGCGTGCCGTTCGAACAGGGCCAGTTCACAGGTCCGAGTCAAGCGCGAGCCAATCCCACAACCCTCATGCTCGGGGAGCACGAACAAGGCAAAGAGGCATCCACTGTCAAAGTCGACCATCGCGAAGCCAACGACTTCTTCACCGAGGGTCGCCACCCACGCGCAAGGTTCGCTTCTGACGGCCAGCGCGATGGCTTCGGGTGTGACGCCTGCGGCTGACAGCTCGTCTGGCGTCATGGTGTTTTCTACGACTGATGCTCTGACCTTGAACATGTCGCTCACGTCTGCGATCGAGGCAGGGCGAATTTTTGGGAACGAGGTTGTCATGAAGGGATGGTGGCATCGAAACCCTGGGTTCGGAGTGGATTCTGCCTGCGAACCGCGATGCAGGATCGTCGGCGAGCTGCCCGCATCCGGAACCTTCAGCAAGCACGCGCCGTGGTGTGCAGCCACGGCGTCACCGTCGGAACGGGTCGAGATTCCGGCGAGGGGAACCAGCGGGGCGAACACAAGATGTTCGACCCGGCGGGCAAATCCCGGCGAGAACCTGAAGGTCGGTCTGCCGGCTCACCATGCGGTGCCGCCATGTCCGCACGGAGGTGCGTTTTCAAGCAAAGGTAGCTGAGGATGCCTCCCGCGGACAAAAAAACGACCGTCAAAGCGATCGACGTACGCATGCCGGCACCAAGATGCTCGGTTCCATGTCTCGCACGAAGAACCCGCTCACCGCCACCCCGGCCTGCCGCCCATCTGACGGGCCGAATCGAGGACGCCGGACGCGATGCTGCATGCGCTGCCTCGGCCGCTGACAAGGTCGCGTGGGTCTGGATGATAATAAGAACAATTCTTATTGTTCTATTGGACTTGGCTCCCCGCTGCTTTGCAACCACCGTTGCGCAGTTGGTCAAGCCGCCATGGGGTGTGCCTTGCTGGAGCGCTACTACCGCGAACTGCTTAACTTTCTGCACCGTCAGCTGAACGACCGGGACTCCGCGGCCGACCTGGCGCAGGAGAGCTATGCCCGCGTGCTGGCCGTCCAGCATGCTGGACGGAACATCCTCGATGTCCGGGCCTTGCTGTATCGCACTGCTCGCAACTTGCTGGTCGATCAGCATCGGCGCGCGGAGGTGCGGCGTCATGACAGCCTGAATGCGATTGCGGAAGACGAGCAACCGGCCGCGCCGGCATCCCTGCAGCCCGAGGCGGCGCTGGCGTCCCAGCAGACCTTGCGCGCCTATGTCGGTGCGATCGAGGGCTTGCCGGCACGCTGCCGGGAGGCCTTCATGCTGCACATCTTCGACGAGCTCACCCATGCGCAGGTGGCCCAGCGCATGGGCATCTCGGTCAGCGCGGTCGAGAAGCATGTCGTGCGCGGCATGTTGGCCTGCAGGCGCTGCGAGCGCCGTCTCCAAGGCTTGGACGATTCCGCTACAAAGCGGGCGACGACTTAGTGGCGCGTCTCGCCCGACAACGCAAGCTGAGGAATCGGCACTCCTCGTGCGTCTACAGTCTCGAGCGCTGATGTTTTCTCTATCCCCATGATTTCGCCGCCCCCTTCCGATCACGATGCCGTTGCCCCTGGGGCCGATGCGCAAGCGTGCGCGCCTGACGCGCTCGATCTGGAGGCCGCAACCTGGGCCGTGCGACAGCGCAACGGGCTCGATGCCGACGGCGAGGCCGCGCTGCAAGCCTGGCTCGCGGCCGACCTGCGGCATGCGGCGGCCTTCGAGGACATGGTCACCACCGTGGCACAGGTCCGACAGCTGTCCGGCGATGACGTCGCCGCGCTGCGTCGTGGCCTGTCCCAGGCGCCCCGAGCGCGTGGGGCCACGGCATGGAACGCCGCGCCACAGCCGCGGCTCGAGCGACGCGGCTGGCGGCTCAGGCTCGGCCCGCTGCTCGCCCCGGCAGCGGTCGCGGTGATGGCAGTGGCTGTCGCTGGCGGTGGCTGGATGGGTTGGGCGCGTTGGCAGAAGCTGCCGACCTTCGAGCAAGCCTTCGTCACCGAGCGCGGACAGCAGATCGTGGTGACGTTGCCCGACGACCCGACGCGCGGCAGCACGCTGCAGCTCGACACCGCCACGCGGCTTGAAGCGCAGCTGTTCCAGGATCGACGCGAGATCCGTCTGCAGGACGGCCAGGCGCTGTTCTCGGTCCATCCCGACACGGAGCGCCCCTTTCATGTGTGGGCCGGCCAGTTGCACATCGTGGTGGTCGGCACCCGCTTCTCCGTGCGGCACACGGCGTCGGGCCTGGACGCTGGCCGGACCGTGGTCGCGGTGCAGGAGGGGCATGTGCGCGTGAGCCGCGCGGCACCCGGCGGCGACCCACGCCCTGAAGATGCAAGGAGCGATGTAGCGAGCGTCGCAACGAACAGCGCACCGGTCGAACTCGTGGCCGGCGAGATGCTGGTGGGCGACGACGCCGGCCGCCTCGGGCCGGTAACTCGCGTCGCGCCCGCGGCCATCGCCTCGTGGCGCGCCGGGCGCATCAGCTTCGACCACACGCCGCTGGCCCAGGCCCTGGCCGAGTTCGAGCGCTACCGCAGCACCGGCCTGGTCATCAGAGACCCGGCCGTCGCCAGCCTCCCGGTCGGAGGCAGCTACAGCCCCCAGCAATTCGGCAGCTTCGCCGAGTCCCTTCCGATGGTGCTGCCCGTTCGGTTGGTGCCGCAGGGCGAGGTCTCGGAGATCGTGCTGCGCAAGCCCTGAAGATTTTTTCGAATCCCCGGTTTTCGACCTGAGGTTTCGTTGGGGCTGGTGCGTCTACAGCGGTAGGACCAGGCAAGCGCCCCCGTAGGCGCTGCCCCACAACGACCAACGACCGAGGAGTTCCCGATCTATGCGCACCGCGCGTTTCAATCCTGCCCCGCTGAACCTAGCAGCCGCCATCACCGCGATTCTTGTCGCCGGTCTCGCACCGTGCGCGCATGCCCAGAGCGGCGCGACGACGGCCAGCGTCATGTCGCTTTCAATCCCCGCGCAGCCGCTCGGGCAGGCACTCAACGAATTGGCCCGCCTCGCCAACCTGCAGATGAGCTTCCCGGCCGCCCTGGTGGGAGGCAAGTCGGCGCCGGCGGTGTCCGGGCGCTGGACGCCGCAGCAGGCGCTCGACCGGATACTCGTCGGCAGCGGCCTCGAGGCGATCGTGGACGGCGCCTCGGTGCTGGTCCGGCCCGCATCCCTCGCGGGCCGCCCGGGGGCGCAGACCCTGCCGGTGGTCGAGGTGAGCGAATCCGCCACCCGCTCGTCAGCGCCTTATGCAGGCGGTCAGGTGGCACGCGGCGGGCGCATCGGCCTGCTGGGCGAGAGGGACATGCTGGACACGCCGTTCAGCGCCACGCAATACACCGCGCAACTGATCGAAGACCAGCAGGCACAGAACCTCGGCGACGTGCTGGTCAATGATCCCTCGGTACGCAACACCTACTCGCGCGGTGCCGGGCGGGACGAGTTCAACATCCGTGGCTTCACGCTATTCAACTACGACGTGTCCTTCAACGGCCTCTACGGCATCTCGCCACGCAACGCCAGCTCGCTGATCGGCATCGAGCGCGTCGAGATCCTGCGGGGACCGAATGCCTTGCTCAACGGCATGGCGCCTGCCGGTTCGGTCGGCGGCTCGATCAATCTCGTGCCGAAGCGCGCCGAGCTCGAGCCGCTCAATCGCGTGACGCTGTCGTACATGGACGATGGCCAGTTCGGCACGCAGGTCGACATTGCACGCCGCTTCGGCGAGGACAAGCGATGGGGGGTGCGCGCCAACGCCCTCAAGCGCTCGGGCGACACGCCGGTCGATCACTCCAAGGAAGACCTCGACGCCTTCAGCCTGGGCGTCGACTACCAAGGCGACAGCGTGCGGCTGGAGGCCGACCTGAGCTACCAGAACCGGCTCACGCATGCGCGCAGCGGCCTGTTGTTCCCGCCGGAAGCCGGCACGGCCATCGGCCCGGCGCCTGACGCGAAGACCAATTTCCTGCCGGCGTGGACCTACTGGAAGTCGAAGGAGCTCTCGAGCATGGTGCGCGCCGACGTGGACCTGGCACCGGACTTGACCGCCTTCGGCGCCGTCGGCGCCATGCGCTACGACTTCAGGAGCCTGCAGACCAGTTGGCTGATGCAGGACAGCCTCGGCGCAATCGCCGGACGTCCGGCGCGGCTCAACGAAGAGGTCGAGACGCAGACTGCGGAAGCTGGCCTGCGTGGCAAGTTCGCGACCGGGTCGTTGCGTCATGAAGCGGTGGTGAGCGTGAGCACCCTGAACTCCGAGCAGGGCACGCGCCGCCAGAACGGGGCCTTCATCTTCTCCAATCTCTACAGGCCGGCAAACATTGCGCAGCCCAACATCACGGTCGATCCGTACATCCCGAAGGTCGCCGAGACAAAGCTGCGCAGTGTCGCGGTGGCCGACACCATCTTCTCCAGTGACCGGCGCATCCAGCTGACGCTTGGCGCACGCCACCAGCAGGTCGAGACCTCGGGGTTCCATGCCGTGAGCGGCAACCGGTCCACGCACTACGACAGGTCTGCCGTCACGCCGGTGGCCGCGCTGGTGGTGAAGGCGAGCGACACCTTTTCCATCTACGGCAACTACATCGAAGGCCTGAGCCAGGGCCCGACGGCGCCGTCGGGCGCCTCCAACGCCGGCGAGGTGTTCCCGCCGACGAAGGCCAAGCAGATCGAGCTTGGCGCCAAGTACGACTTCGGCCGCTTCGCCACGACGCTGAGCGTCTTCCAGATCGAACGCGCCAGCAGCTTCCTCGATCCGGCGACGCTGCGCTTCAGCGCAAACGGTCGACAGCGCAACCGGGGCGTCGAACTCATCACCCAGGGCGAGGCCGCCGCCGGCGTGCGCCTGCTGGCAGGTGCCGCCTACACCGAAGGCGTGCTGACGCGAACCGAGGGCGGCGAAAACAACGGCCGCACCGCGCCCGCGACGCCGAAGTTGCAGCTGAACGTCGCCGGCGAATGGGACGCCGCCTTTTTGCCCGGCCTGACCTTCACCGCCCGCGCGCTGCGCACGAGCAGGCAGTACGTGGACGTCGGCAACACCCAGCAGATTCCGGGCTGGACGCGCTACGACATCGGCGCCCGCTATCGCTTCATCAGCGGCAACTTACCGATCACGGTGCGCGCCACCATCGAGAACGTGCTGGACAAGAACTACTGGCAGTCCGCGGCGCGAGAAGGCCTGACGATCGGTGCACCCCGCACGTTCATGGTGTCCGTGTCTGCGGATTTCTGAAACGTCGACGGTGAGCTCTGCGCGCTGGCGTGTTCTCTCGCGATGCGTGGCCGCCGCGGTCGGCGGCTACGTGCTCGCGACCACCCTGTCCGCAGCCATCGTCGCCGTCGTGGCTGCCGGCCTCGGCACCATGGCGCGTGCCGATTCCGTTCTGGTCGCGATGCAGCTGAGCTTCGTCGTCTATGTGGGCGCGGTGATGTGGGCCTTTGCGGCACGCAGTGCAGCCTGCGCATGGCTCGGGCTCGGGCTGCCGGCCTTGCTGAGCGCGCTGGTTGCGTGGGTGCTGCTGTGACGCGCGGCCGCGTGCGCGCTCGCGCGCTCAGCGGTGCACCGATGATGAAGCAACCATTCCGGCAGTCCATGGCGTGGCTGCACACCTGGTTGGGCCTGCTCTTCGGCTGGGTGCTGTACTTCATCTTCATCACCGGCACCACCGGCTATCTCGACACGGAGATCGATCGCTGGATGCGGCCCGAGCTGCCGGTTGCCCAGCATCCCTCGTCACAGGCGCCAGCGATCCTGCAGGCGCAGCACTACCTGCAGGACCACGCAGCCCAGGCGAGGCGATGGACTCTCACGCTGCCCATCGATCGCAACGAACCGCACCTGCGCGTGTCATGGCAGGCGGCGCGCGGCGCGCCGCCCGATGCATCCGGCACGGCCTACCTGGACCCTGTCTCGGGTCGACGTATCGCAACGCGCGACACGGCTGGCGGGCAAACGCTCTACCAGATGCATTGGCGGCTGCACTACCTGCCGCCGCTGGCCAGCGAATGGATCGTGGGCATCGCGACGCTGGTGATGCTGGTCGCACTGGTCACCGGCATCATCGTGCACAAGAAGATCTTTGCGGACTTTTTCACCTTCCGCCTCGGCAAAGGCCAGCGATCGTGGCTCGACGCGCACAACCTGGCGAGCGTCGTGACGCTGCCTTTCCAGCTGATGATCACCTACTCGGGGTTGGTCTTCCTGATGTTCTCGTTCATGCCATTGGTCGTGACCCCGTGGTATGGCACGGGCGAAGCCCAACAGGAAGCCTTCCTGAACGAAGTTTTCCCGCCATTGGCCCCGAGCCAGAGCGCCGGCCAAACCGCCCCGCTCGTGTCGCTGGAACGGGTTCTGCACGACGCGCAAGAGCGATGGGGCGCGAAGCAGGTCGCCACGCTGACCTTCGAGAACCCGAACGATGCCAACGCCCGCATCCACGTCGTCGGCAACTTTGCCGCTGGCCCGCTGCGGGCGGCGGACATCCTGGTGTACGACGGCGTGAGCGGGGTGCTGCTCACGCAACGTGAAGCCTGGCAATCGGGGCCCAAGGCGTTCCGCGACCTGATGCTCGGCCTGCATGAAGGGATCTTTGCAGCGGCCACCCTGCGCGCGCTCTATGTGTTGTCTGGTCTGCTCGGCGCGGTCATGATCGCCACCGGGATGGTGCTCTGGTCCATCAAGCGTCGACAGCGCGTCGAACGGTATCGGGGAGCACCGCACATCGGCTTGCGCCTGGTGGAGCGGCTGAACGTTGCCGTGATCATCGGCCTGCCGGTGGCCATCGGCGCCTATTTCTGGGCCAACCGGCTGCTGCCTGTCGAGATGGCTTATCGCGCCCAATGGGAAGTGCACACCTTGTTCGGGGTTTGGCTGCTGATGTTCATGTTTGCCGGCGTGCGCCCCCCGCGGTGCGCCTGGCAGGAGCATGCCATTTTTGCCGCCGCTGTCTTCGGATTGCTGCCTGTGCTCAATGCCATGACCAGCTCACGCGGCCTGGCGCACTCACTTCCCAATCACGACATGGTCATGGCCGGGTTTGACCTTGCCATGCTCGCAATCGGTGCCACGTTCGCCGGCATCGCGTGGGCCCTGCGGCAACACCCGGCGGGTCGCGCATAGCGGTGATTGCGTGCTCGCCGGCAGGGTCTGCGCGCGCCGAGCCCCTCGGCTCCCTCGCGACGTCTACTCACACATCCCCCGTAGCTTACGAGCCTGCCGCTCTTCGGCGTTTTCGATTGCAGATGCAAGATCGGCCGGCCGAATGGGATCGTACTCGTTTGAGTGAGAGGCCGGCCCAAGCCGCAAGGCAGTGCACGCATCTTTGCTGAGCGCCTGACCGACGACCGCGCCGCGCAGAACGAATGCCTCAGCTATGCGGCATCTCGAGTTTCCGCGCAGCTCAAGTTGCCAACTGTCTTGTTGTACTCGAGATCGACGCAGGGTCAGAACGCGACGCGCCATTTCGGCGAGAAGCCGACGGTCGGTCCGCCGGTTCAACCACGCTGCGCCGCCAGGGCCGCCGGGGTCTGCTTCTTCAGACCGAGGTAGCTCAGGATGCCTGCTGCAGACAAGAGAGCGACGGCCAAAGCAAGCGACACATGCATGCCGTGCACGAAGTTGGCTGGTTCCGTGTCTCGCACGAAAAACCCGCACACGGCCACGCCGAGCATTCCTCCAATCTGACGGGCCGAGTTGAGGACGCCGGACGCGATGCCTACACGCGCCGTATCGACCGCTGACAAAGTCGCATTGGTCATGGTTGGAACCACCAACGCGATGCCGCTTGCTGCAAGCAGCATCGGTAGCACCAGTGTCAGATAGGCGCGGTCGGCGTCGACCCGAAGCAGCAGCAGATAGCCAAACGAAGCGAGCGCCAGTCCCGCGACCATCAGGGCTCGCGTACCTACACGGGTCACCAACCTTCCGGCGGCGATGTTCATGGCCATCAAGACGGCCGTCATAGGCAAGAAGGCCAAGCCGGTCTGTTGCGCAGAAAGATGCTGGACCGCTTGGAAGAACAGGCTGAAGACGAACACAAGCCCGTAATAGGCAAAGTTCACCGCCACGCCCACTGCGGTCGCTATCGAAAAGGTCGTGCTACGGAACAATGCGAGCGGGAGCATCGGCTCCTCGCTGCGCCGCTCCAGCCAATAGAACGCCGTTGCACTAGTGAGCGATATCGCGACTCCCCCGCAGACCAGCGGATGAAGCCAACCCAGCCGACTCGCTTCTGTCAGAGCGGCAGTCAGGGAGGCGAGCGCAAGCATGGCTGCGAGCTGACCGGGCAGGTCAAGTCCACCACGTGGCTTCGCGGCCGCGGTGGGCCCATAGCGCAGTGTCAGTACCAATCCAAGCGCACCGATCGGCAGGTTGATGAGAAAGATGCCACGCCACCCCACATGCGCAATGAGCAGTCCGCCCAGAACCGGTCCGGCGGCCAGCGCGATACCTCCGGCAGCCCCCCACCAACCCACTGCACGGCTGCGTTGAGCAGGATCGGGAAAGGCCTGCTGCAGCAGCATCAGGGAACTGGGAACCAGGAGAGCCGCCCCCATGCCCTGAACGACGCGCGAGACCACCAGCCAAGCCAAGCTCGGCGCGAGCCCGCAAGCGAGGGAGGCCAATGTGAAAACGGCGAAGCCCGCCACGAAGACGCGTTTGGCTCCCATGCGGTCGCCCAGCGCTCCAGAGGTCAGGAGCAATGCCCCGAAGACCAGCGTGTAGGCATTGACCACCCACTGCAGGCCAGCGATATCGGTGCCGAAACTGACACGCAAGGTCTCGAGCGCGACGTTGACGACGCTGACATCCAGTAGCACCACGACGAAGCCGAGGCCTGCTGCGACCAAGGTCCCGCGCTGGCGGCGACTCAAGAAAATGGTTCCCATCAAACGGCCCCGTGAAGTTAATTGACTTGGATGCTAGGGAATGACCATCTGTGCGTAAACTCCATAAAACTGCAATCTATTCTGGAGGAAATGCACAGATGTTCGATTGGGAAGACCTGAGGCATTTTCTTGCTGTCGGCCGCATGGGCACCCTGTCGGGCGCGGCCCGCGAGCTGAAGGTCGACCACGCGACCATCAGTCGTCGATTGACATCCCTGGAACACGATTTGCAGGTGCGCCTCGTGGAGAGGCTGCCGCGAGCCTGTCGTCTGACCGATGTGGGCTCGTACGTGTTCACGCTGGCGCGGGCGTTGGAAGACGACGCATTCGCCATCGAGCGGGCCGCCCGTGCCAGCCAGTCGCCACTCACCGGCAAAGTTTCCCTCAGCGTGCCGCCGGTCTTGGTTGCTAGCTTCCTGGCGCAGCATCTGACCGAGTTCCGCAACCGGTTTCCTGGCATCCAGCTGTCCGTGTCCGGCCAAGCTCAGCAGGTGTCGCTGAGTCGGCGAGAGGCGGACATCGCGGTGCGACTGGTACGCCCGACGGAACCGGGCAGCGTCGTGCGGAAGTTGGGAACCATGCCCTTTGCTCTGTACGCGAGCCGGAGCTACGAGGCGCTCCCGCATCCGGAGCTTTGGGAGTTCATTGCCTACGATGCGCGATTCGAAGACATGCCGCAGCAAAAATGGCTTCGTGGCGTTGCGGGCAAGCGCCCTGTAGCCTGCGAACTCAGCGAGATCAATGCCCACCACGCGGCAGTTCGTGCGGGCGCAGGTGTGGGCGGGCTTCCCTGCTTCCTGGGCGACGCTGACGAGACATTGCTTCGTCTCGCCAACAACGAGCCATCCTTTTCGCGAGACATCTGGCTGGTGGTCCATCGCGACCTGAAAAACGCGGGCCCAGTCCGGGCTGCCATGGACTTTCTCATCGAGGTGATGAAGCGAAGCTCCGCCTTCAACGCGACCTCAACGCACGGCTGACCGGGGTATCTGCGATCATGCAATGTGCACCGCCAAGACAGGCCGGAGATTCGACCGCTGATCCAGCATGTCAAAACACTCGGACGAGGCAACACCTTCGCAGCACACCACAATGAACGCGTGCCGCGGTACGCGCGCAAGGCGACTCCCGGCTCGCCGGCCCCCTTCTGATCGACACGGCACACTTCGAAGGAGCGCCGACGTTGACGAAGGGAACCGCCGGGACCCTCTGCGAGCGTTCCTACGACGATGTGAGGGCAGAGCAGGAGTGGGTCTCAGGGACCTCAGGAAAGGCGCCGAGACGAGTAACATAGGCGCCCCTTTTCATTCGGGAAGAGATCGTGGAAGAAGGCCCGGGACAGAACCGTCAGCTGTGGGCAACGCTGCATCAGAACTGGAAGATTGCCCAACTTGAGGCCCGGCTCGCTCGGTTCGAATTGCGCGATATGGAACAAGACGCTCAGGCGGGTAAGAACCCCTGGCCCGCGCGGGAACACGAGAACCGCGTGATCGCACTGGCAGAGCGCGCGGACCTGCAGCGCGAGGAAGCACACGCGTTTTTTCATCGGCTCTGGGCTGAAAAATGACCAAGCCCACCCGCACCGCCGAGCAGTTGCAGCAGTTGGTCCTTGAACGAATCAACCAGATACCAGGCGTGCACGGCGAAGAGAACGACGTGTACAAGGGCGGTGTGATTTGGATGCCTGGCGGCGACGGCTTCCCGAACTGGACAGTTCGGGTGGTGAGCACCCGCGACCCGCACCGCGCAGACATCGCACGGGCCATCCGCTCGCTGCAGGAGCAGTTCGACCTGGAGGACTGACGCGGCCATTGACCATCGGCGCGTGGACGCAAGGGCAGCCCTTTTTTTGCCGCGGGTGTTTGTGGGGAAGGTAGAAAACCTCGCTGTGGAAGGTGTCAACGAGGAGCGGGTCATCGACCCATGGATTGGCGGTGCCCCGCTCTTCTTTTTCTGCCTCCTTCCTTCCTGCCGAACGAGACCCTTCTGTGTGACAGCAGACCGAATTGAACCCAGCCGCGCGCCGGGGTCTTTTCTGCGCGGCTGGGCTTGTTTCGAAAAGGTGAGAGGCGACTCTTCTGAAGCATGTAGTACGAACACAGTGCTCAAAATCAGCGGCGAACCGCAAGAAAAAGAGCCGCATCTCGGGGACGAAGCGTAGTTTCGAGGCCCCAAACGATGTTGTCAGCGGATACGCCGTGAAACCCTTGTTGACGAATCCGGAACCTGCGATGCAGCAGTTGTTCCCGATGCGCTCATTGGTGATAACCGGCGCGCCGGCACTGGGTTGGAGCCTCGGCAAACACTCTTGCAAACCCGGAAGGATGCAACGAGCATGGAGTAAAGAGCCAACTGCCGCTGGAAGCGGCGCTGTAGCAGCTGCCCAAATGGGACAGCAAACTGGAGTCGATGGCTGTCATCCTGACTTGGAAGGACCTGCTTTTGCTCCCCGTCAACTGAACAGGAGTAGCGGCCATGCCGATGAACTTTCTGCGGCGCATCCAGGATTGCGGCCTTTCCACTCGCCATTCAAGAGGAATGCGACACTAAGTGCGCGGCCGTGCTGGTTGCTGCCAAGCTACTCGAAGCCAACCTACCCTAGTCCGGTTCTGCTGCCGGGGAGAGGGGTGTCATTCTGAGGATCACGCCGTTGGGTCGGGCAGCGCTGAATCGGTCGCGAGACGGGGGGCGACATCGCGGATGTGGATCTGTCAGAGGTCTGAGGAGCGTGCCGCTGGCCAAGGCGAGAGGCGCACCGGTTCTGACTCGCGTTCGATGGCCTTGGCTTTGTCTGCCGACCTCCGAGCACGTGGCGGTTCCGGCCCACGGCCGTTCAGCGCTGTGAGATAGGTCTGGACGTCTTCTTTCGAGGTTCCGACGGCTCGAAGCGCGATGCGCAATTCGGCGACTGTGCATCCGAGGTGTTTTGCCCAAGCACTCGCCTCGGCCAAGGTCGTCGCCGTGATGTGCTGGGTTCGCGCCCGGGGTGATATCTTTCTCATGATGTTGATTCACGCGAGGGGCCCACGGCGCAGATACCAAGCCAGTTTGCGCCACGCGCGCAGGAGGGCGTAGAGGGCCATCGAATTGCGGTGGCAGCGGGCCGCAGACCATCCGAAAAAAGCCATTCCGGCTGACGGCGGCTCTCCTACGCGCCGCCCCAATCGGCGGCTTGCTTGCGCCGTCGGCATGGCGCACAGTCCTTGGATGATTCACCCCACCATCCAGATCTTCCAGCAGAGAGCGGAGTTGCTCAACATCCAGCAAAGCACCGATGGGCTGGACGATGCCATCGCCAACCTGGCAGCCTGGATGAACCTGGCGCGTGACCGCCTCACCGAGGACGACTGGGTGGCCTTCGGCGAGATTGGCGGTCTGCTGTATCGGCAGGGTGTGAGGCGGCGCTCATAACAACGGCCCGCAGTCCGGCGGCTCCAATCATCCACACTGCATGTCAGAATCTCGGATCGGCCGTGCACCCGCAGGGTCTGACGTCGACGCCCAGCCATGAATTCAGAACTCAGTCGCGCCTTTGCCGATTTCGCCGTCACGGTCAGAGCCGATGGCGTTCGCGACGCGTTGGCCTTGCTCCTCAAGCGCACCGACTATCGCTTCATCGGCATCTGGCGCTTCGAGAATGGCAAGGCCAACGCGGTGGTTCACTACGACCGCGAGAATCCCAAAGTCCTGACGGCCACCGAGGTGCCAGACACGGCGACGTACTGCTGCTATGTGCGTGAATCGGCACAGCCGTTCCTCACACCCAACGCCCTGGTGGATGCTCGCTTGGCGTTCCATCCCGCGCGCGAGCAGGTGCTGACCTACTGCGGCGTTCCGGTCATGGACAGTTTCGGGAAGATCCTGGGCACCCTGTGCCACTATGACGTAGTGCCGCGAAACCCCGAGCAGGCGAACATCGAGCTGATGCTGAGCGTGGCGAGCTTTCTTGCGCTTGGCGGTTACATACCTCCCTATCCGTCGACAGTCGCCGACGCGCGAGCGATCGACCCAGCCCAGGAATAGATCTCGCACGAGCAGCTGTTGTCGCGGGCTCTTGAACCTCCCGGCGTCTCAGCCCGCAGGCGGCTCCAATTCGTGGCGCAGCGCATTCCGCTGGTCGATCACGTTCGACAGGTTCTCCTGAAAGAGATCCACGTCAGGCATCCGGAAGCGGAGTCAGCCGGGCCCGGAATGGCGGAGGTTCAGGACCAAGCTGCAGTCGGCCTCTATCGACCACTGCCAAGCGGTCCCATCGACCTGTGGCGGGACCGTGATAAGCACGGGCGGCGTCTGCGAAGACGATGGCTCCATCGTGCGCCCGGTTTCTACCAGGACGCGGATCAGTCGGTCGAAGGCCTCGGCCAGTGGTATCTCGCCGGTCGACCAGCGCGCGCAATCCGTCCCGCCTTCATGGGTCATCTCCACCGTCATCAGCTTCATGGTCAGGACCTCTCAATTGCGGTGAGCTCAAAGCGACTTCGAACGTCCATCGTGCGCCCGGGTGCGGGCGGCGGCTTGGGTCGACGCGGCCCGCTACTTTGACGTGGGTGGGCTTCCATTGTCACGCAGTGGCGTGGCTTCTCCGACCGCCGGCACGTTCCCCGGTCCCTTGTTTGGATCTTTGAGCCCATAGACCACGAGCACCACCACCACGCTAACGGCGATGAGCGCCAACAGTCCCGCCATCAAGCGGCGAGCCAGGTCGCCTCGCTTATTCTCTCGCTTTGTTTCCATGGATTTCCTCGTTGCAGACATGAGCATCTAGCGTGATCTCGCAGCGACGACACGGCCGTGTCCAAAACGCGCTACCGGCTGACAGCGGCTCTCCTACGCTTGGTAGCTTTGCGAAGCCCGCAACTAGAACCGGATCGTTCGACCCCTTGCCCGACAAGTTGAATCCGCCATCGGTTGCGAACGTCGGGGCCGGAGCGCCGGACCTGCGCAATCCGCAGATGCGGACCTTGCCAACGCGCCGAGCATCCAACCCGTCATGCGATGGCCGTTCCGTTTACAGATCTGCACAACCTGCTGGCCGGATCTTGTCCAACTCCTGTCGATGCTGCAGACGCCCTGACCGCCCTTCACTTCCCACAAAGGTTGACTTGAAAGTAACGCCCACGCAGCGGCATGCATCGGGGCGCGTCGAAGCAACGTTGACCGGCTGGGACTGTCCGGCAAGCGGAGGCAGAAACGTAGGCCGCGCCCTCGGGGACCGTGTCTGACGGGAGGGCTATCTGAAGTCCCGGCTCACCGTCGCGGCGCCCAACCGCCCCAGCAGCGGCGTCAGGTCTTCCAGCCGAGTTGCAATCAGGTTCTTCACCGCCCCCTCGCGCTGCCACCTGCCATGCACCACCATCAGCCGTGCGCCCAGCAGTTCCTGACGCTGCACTTCGCGCAGGCTCTTCCACACGATGACCTGGACGACGCCGGTCTCGTCTTCCAGCGACAGGAAGATCGTGCCCTTGGCCGTCTCGGGCTGCTGGCGCAAGGTAACGATGCCGCAATGGCTCACCTGTTCGCCGTCCTCGATCCCTTCGAGGTCCTGCGCGGTCACCAGGCCGCGCAGGGTCAGGCGCTCGCGCAACAAGGCCAGCGGATGCCGGCGCAGGGTCAGCCCGGTCGACGCGTAGTCAAACACGATCTCTTCGCCCTCGGGTGCCTCGTCGAGTTCGAGGAAGTCCTCGTCGACCGGTGCCTCACGCAACAGTCCGGGCGCGGCGCACAGCCCCGCCGCCTCCCACACCTGCTGGCGCCGATGACCTGACAGGCTCATGAGCGCATCGGCCGCGGCCAACAATTTCATTTCGTGCAGCTCGAGCTGCGCGCGCAGCGCCAGATCCTCGGCGTTGTCGAAGACCTGCTGTCCGCGCACCGAGACGACGCGGTCCGCCGAGGTTGATTTCAGCCCACCGACCATGCGCAGTCCAAGCCGCACCGCGGGCTGGTGATCAAGATCCTCCAGCGTACAGTCCACGTCGACGTCGACGGGCCGCACCTCGACGCCGTGCCGCCGCGCGTCCTGCACAAGCTGCGAGGGCGAGTAAAAACCCAGCGGCTGCGAATTGAGCATGGCCGCCAGGAACTCCGCTGGATGGTGGCACTTGATCCAGCAACTTGCGTAGACCAGCAGCGCGAAGGACGCCGCATGGCTCTCCGGAAAGCCGTACTCGCTGAACCCCTTGATCTGCTCGAAGATGGCCTTCGCAAAGCTTTCTTCATACCCACGCGACGTCATGCCGTCGACGATCTTCGAGTAGTAATGCTCTAGCCCGCCCTTGCGCTTCCATGCGGCCATCGAGCGCCGCAGGCCGTCGGCTTCGCCCGGCGTGAAGCCGGCCGCGAGGATGGAGATCTGCATCACCTGTTCCTGGAACACTGGCACGCCCAGCGTGCGGCCTAGCGCCTCCTTCAACGCCTCGCTCGGGTACACCACCGGCTCCCGGCCCTGGCGCCGCGCGAGGTACGGGTGCACCATCCCACCCTGGATCGGCCCAGGTCGCACGATGGCCACCTCGATGACCAGGTCGTAGAAGCAGCGCGGCTTCAAGCGCGGCAGCATGCTCATCTGCGCGCGGCTTTCGATCTGGAACACGCCGACGGTGTCGGCCTTGCAGATCATGTCGTAGGTGTCGCTGTCCTCCGCCGGAATGTCCTGCATGCCGAAGACGCAGCCCTTGCGCAGGCCGATGAAGTCAAGAGCTTTGCGGATCGCGGTCAGCATGCCCAACGCCAGGCAATCGACCTTGAGCAGGCCCAACGCGTCGAGATCGTCCTTGTCCCATTCGATCACCGTGCGATCCGGCATCGAAGCATTCTCGATCGGCACCATGCGACACAGCGGCCCCTTCGTCAGTACGAAGCCACCGGTGTGCTGGCTCAAGTGCCGTGGAAAGCCGATGAGTTGTCCGGTCACGTGCATCAGCTGCTGGACCTGAAGCGAGTCCAGCGACAGGCCGATCTCCTGCAGTCGCTCGGGGCGGACCTGTCCGCCGTTCCACCACTGGTGGCCCTTGGCCAACGCGTCCACGGTCTCCAGCGACATCCCGAGCGCCTTGCCGACGTCGCGGATCGCGCTCTTTGGGCGGTAGCTGATCACCACACCGGTGATGGCAGCCCGGTCGCGTCCGTACTTGGCATACAGGTACTGCAGCACCTCCTCTCGGCGTTCATGCTCGAAGTCGATGTCGATGTCCGGCGGTTCGTTGCGCTCCTTGGAGATGAAGCGCTCGAACAGCACGCTCATGCGGCCAGGGTCGACCTCGGTCACGCCGGTGCAGTAGCAGACCACGCTGTTCGCGGCGCTGCCGCGACCCTGGCAGAGAATGTGCCGGGAGCGCGCGAACATCACGATGTCGGCCACGGTGAGAAAGTAGTGCTCGTACTTCAGTTCGGCGATCAGCGCCAGCTCGTGCTCGATCTGTGCCTGAACCTTGGCCGGGATGCCGTCGGGCCAGCGCCGCCCTGCCCCCTCGTAGGTGATGCGGCGCAGATAGCCCGCGGGCGTTTCGCCGGCGGGAACCACTTCGTCGGGGTACTGGTAGCGCAGTTCGTCCAGGCTGAAGTTGCAGCGCTCGGCCAGCCCCCGGCACGCGCCCGCCCATACAGCCAACGAAGACGACAGCGAAAAAGACGCGACCCACGCCGACGACGACACGGACGACCGCCAGCCCCTGTCGGCCGACGACCTGGACGACGCAGATGGCCAGGCCCGCGAGGACGCTCGCGCCGACTGGATGGCCGAACAGGGCTTCGACCGCAAAGACTGAGCAGACCGGCACGCAAGACACCCACCGCAATGAACCACCTCGCCCTGATCACGAAGACCCGCACTCTGATTGCCGCAGGCGACATCGCCGGCGCCGAGTCCGCGCTCACCGAACTCGCGGACACCGAAGGCGACAGCGCGTTGATGGTAGTGCTCGACCAGTTGGCGCCCAAGGACATCCTCGCGGTGATGCGCGAGTACGACCCGTCGCGAGAGTCGGTCGTGAGCCTGCTGGTCACCCCCGCACAGTTCGCACACGCCATCGTGATCGAGAAGCGCTACAAGGACCTCACCCACGCGCACCTGCGGGGCATGGTGAACGCCATCGTCTTCCGGGAGGACGCGGACCCGGTGGCGTTCCTGACCGCCGTGGGCGATCTGGAGGGCGGCAGCGAAGCCATGGCCAACTACTTCGCCGAGAAATGGGCCCGCATCGAATCCTTCGCCCGCAGCGGGACCTTCGACACCGCGGAGGAGGACGGCGAGACGCTCTCCGAGACCGAACTGCTGGCGTCAGCTTATGCCGCCCCCCAGGTCCCGCTGGACGAGGTGGCCGACCAGGATTGGATGGAGCTGGCCTGGCGCATGCGCCACGAGTGCCCCGACCTCTTCTCCGAGACCTTGCTGGTTTTGCGTGCCCAGGCACGCGCCCATGACGGCGGCGCGGGGGACGAAGAAGAGACCGCTGAAGAAGAAGACACGCGGGTGGAGACCAGCGACACCGATCGAGGGCGCAGCACCCCGGCGGCACGCGACGACGAGGAAGAGTCGGCGATCTGACGGCGCCAGCCACAGCACATGCCCTCCATGCCCACTCCCCACCACGCCCCCTCGGACATCTCCCCCCAGGCCGTCGCGCTGTTCGATGGGCGACCCTTTTTCGAGAAGGCCCTGCAGCATGGCGTGCGCCACGGCATCATCGGGCCCGACAAACTGGCCGCCATGTGCCAGGAAGCGCCCAAAGGCATGGTGCAGATCGCGCGTTACTTCGGCACCGAGTACCTGCGTCCTGACCTGGAGCGCGCCAGGGACAGGCTGATCAACCTGGTGAGCTTGTACCTGGAGCATTCGACCGGCGGCGACCTGGACCAGGCCGCCCAGTCCCTGCGGGACCACAGTTTGCTGTCGCGCTCCAAGGGCGGTTCGGACATGCTCAAGGCGCTGATCGCCATGCCCCAGAGCAGCCATTTCGGCATACAGGCGCATGGGGTCTTCGAGAACAAGCACATCCCGTTGCTCGCCAAGTGGTCGCTGCGCAGCCTGCGCGAGTACCACGCCGAGCGCACCGCCCGCAGCCACGCGACCACTTTGGTGGAAGCTGCCGTTTGGATGGCGGCCCAGCTGGGTCTGGATGCCGATGACCTGGAGGATGCCGGCAGAGATGCGGAAGCGGTCGTCCGCACGGCACTGCTGGTGCGCGCATGCCGACGCAGCGCCATGCCGGACTGGGCTGCATTCCAGAAGATGGTGGTGGGTCTGCGCAAGAAATATGCGCCACGACCCGATGTCCAGGCGACGCAGGTCCCTGTGACCTTGCCCAGAGATCTGCCGCCATCCTACCTAGAGGTAGTGCAGTCGGTGCAGGCCTCTGTCATGCAGGACATGCCAAGGATCCTGGATGCCACAATCGACGTGTACAAGCTCTTCGACCAGACGCCGGCCTTCCTGGGCCGCTATTTCTGGTTCGAAGACGCCATGGCCGACCTGGACCATCTAGAGCGCGGCAACAGCGTCGTTTGGGAGAAGGCCACCGAGGGCCACACCGACGACAGTTCGCTGTTGACACTGTTTCTGCGCATCGCGACGCACGGCAAACACACCACGCTGCTCACCAGGAAGACCGCAGCCAGCCTGGTCAAGAAGATCCGGGCATCGGGACTCGATACCGATCTGCCCCGGCAGTTCGTGCTGCAGCACGCCCCCGTTAAGCTGCAGGGCGACTACCTGCACCTGTGGAACACCTTCATCGAAGAGGCCGAGCCCCTCCTGCGCAGCGACCGGGTGCAAGCCACAGAGGATGCACTGGCGCTGCTGCACCGAGAGTGCAATATCGCCAAGTAGGCCGAAAGCGGAGTCGCCGGTGGACGGTAACCAGCATGGCGCTGAGCCGCGGCACGTGCCGAGCACGAGAAGTGTGCGCAGGGCCCAGGCGCACGAAGGGGATGGCAGCGTAGACAAAAACAGGCAAATCCAACCTGCTCTCCTCGGACCGCACAGGAAGGTCTGATCAGCACCGTCCCGTGCCAGGCCGAGGCCGCCCTCCCTGCCCGCTCCACGTCCCGCTTCCTTTGCGGCCCGGATCCCCGGAAGTTGGGCACTACGCTGGTCCAGCAACCAAAACAGCGCGTGCCATCGGTTAGTCCGTGGAAATATCAGCCTGGCCCATCGCTGGCGGCCGCCAGAAGGGGCACCACCAGATCGCTGATCGGCGTTGGGATGCCGTGAACGCGACCCCGTCGCTGCACCACCCCGTTGCGGATGTCCCATTCGAGGGGGCGGCCCGCCTGGCGGTCCGCAAGAATGGAAGTCCCCATGTCGCTCGGGGAAGCCTGAAGTTGGTCGACGATCTCTTGCGGCACTTGGTCGCCCAGGGCCGCGCCTTCCGCACGGGCCACTTCGAGGCATTCGCGCAGATAGGCCAACGAGAGACCGGCGACGTCGTTCCGCGAGAACATGCCAGCACGACGGCCTGAAAGAACCTGCAGCCCGGCAACCGCGTTCTGCATCAGCTTTCGCCATGCCACGGACTTGAAGTCGGCCGACACGTCAACAGAACAGCGCGTATCGCTCAAAGCGGCCAGCACGACCCTGGACGCGGGCACGTCAGGCAAGGTGACGCGCGCCTTGCGGCGCAGCCACACCGAGGCATCCGGTTCGCGTTGAGCGGGGAACCACACCACACATGGCAGGACGGATTCGCCGGGCAGGTACGGTGCGAAGAGCGCTTGCTGCTCGATACCGTTTTGCAATATGCAGACCACCGTCTTCGCGCTGCACAACACCGAAAGCCACGGCGCCACAGCCTCGATCTGCGTTGCCTTCACTGCAACAAACACCAGGTCGAACGGGCTCGGGATCTCAGCCGGATCGATCCGCACGGGTCCTGGAACGACGATGTGACCGCCATCGAAACGCAGTTCCAGGCACGCCAGCGCGGAACGACCGCAAATCACAGGCGTTCGCCCCACCTCATGAAGGGCCGCTGCCACCGTGGTGCCAATCGCTCCTGGACCTAAAAGGGCGATGGACGGTCGGTGGTTTTCAGGAATCGTCGTCATGAATCGCCTTCGATGGTTGTCACTGGCTACCGATGCTCGCGCGACCGTCAGCCGATGGCGATCGTGCCGATGGCGATGACCGAGCAAGCCAGCAGCTTGCGGGCCGTCAGTGTCTCGCCGAGGAAGAAATAGCCGATCAGCGTCGCAAACACCACGCTGGTCTCACGCAATGCAGATACCGCGCCCATGGGCGCCTTGGACATGGCATAGACGACGAGTCCATAGGCCACAAGCGAGACCAGCCCGCCAATGAGCGCCGTGATGAATCCCGGACGCATCGTGAAGAGACTGCCTACGCCGCGCAGTGCGCAGAACACCAAAGGCATCAGGATGCCCCACAAGGCACACATCCACGCCGTGTAAGCCATCGGGGCCCCCGACAGGCGCACACCGATCCCGTCTACCACGCTGTAGGCAGCAATGAAACAGCCGGTTCCCAGCGCGTACGGCAGGCTCGGAACGGCAAGCCTGCGTCCCTTGAAGGCCAGAAACACGATCCCGCCGGATACCAGGGCAATCCCAAGCAGCGCGCCCGATCCCACCCGCTCTCCGGCGAAAACGGAGGCCGCCATCGTGACCAGCAGGGGAGAAGTACCGCGTGCAATCGGGTAGGTCTGCCCGAGATCCCCGACGCGATAGCTGCGGACGAGGAACAGGTTGTAGCCAACGTGCAGCCCCGCCGAAAGGCACGCATAGACCCAGCTGGAGCTGGCCGGAGGCGCCAGGAACAAGACCACTGCGGCGCTCGCCAGCGCCACAGCCACGCACATGATCGTCATCGACCACAGTCTGTCGTGTCCGCTGCGCAGCAGCGCATTCCAGCCCGCATGCAACAACGCGGCTAGAAGCACTAGCAAGACAATGGGAACGGCCATGCTTCATGCTAGCGGCGCAGCGTCTCGATCAAGGCGAAACATCTTCATTGTGCAATGAGCAAATCCTCATGAATCATCGATAGTCCTGCTGTGCCTTGTTCGACTCCGCAAGCAGCCAATTGCGAAAGCAGATGACATGGGACTGCGACTCGATCCCCTTGGGGCAGACAAAGTAATAGGCAACCGGGGATGGGAACGGCAGGTCGAACAGCCTGACCAGACGGCCGTCGTTGATCTCGGATTCGACATGCCCGCTGCGGGCCAGCGCGATGCCCTGTCCCAACAACGCCGCCTCGATGGTCATGTTGGTGTCCGCAAACCTGACACTTTCCCTGAGTGAGGAAAGACTTACGCCAACTTGTTGGAACCACAGTTCCCACTTAGGCACCAGATCCGCGCCGTCGCGTGTCAGCAATGGATAGCGCAACAATTCTGCCGGTTCGCCCGGTGCCCCGAAGCGCTTGAGGAAGTCGGGGCTGGCAACCGGAAAAATCTGTTCTCTGAACAGAAGTTCTGAGTACAGAGCCGCATAGTTGCCATTGCCCAGACGGATTGCAACGTCCGATTCCGTGCTCGAAAAATGGATGGCCTTGTCGGTGGTTTCCAGCGTCACCAGGATTTCCGGATGCTGGCGCGACAGGCCCGGCAATCTTGGGAGCAGCCATTTCAGGGCGAATGAGTAGGTCGTGCTGACTCTGAGCCGGATCCTGCCTTGTTCCCCTCTGAGATCGGAGAGTGTGGTGTTCAGGTTCGTGAAGAATTCACGCACGATCGGCGCGAGCGCCGCACCTTCACGGGTCAGTCTCAACGACTTCCCTCGCTGAAACAGCTGCAAGCCCCAGATCTCTTCAAGATTTCTTAACTGGTGACTGACGGCACTTTGAGTGACGTGTAATTCTTCCGAAGCAGAGGTGAACGTAGAGTGCCGCGTCGCAACCTCAAAGGCTCGCAAAGTGGCGGTCGGAGGCAAATCTCTCATAGGGTCGCTTCTTTGAGATGAAGTCTTACAGAATCTCATAAACGAAAACTCATGATAAAACCTTTAATCGACCAATTTGATGAGCTTCATCTCGAGGTGCTCCAGCTTTCCGTCGGGCGCTGATGTGCATGCAGCACTCGACCTGCCTGAGGCGCAATGCCCGAGGAAGACATTTCAGCGGATCACCGCGCGATGGACCTAGGGGGCGATCGAGTGCGGAAATCCACACGACCAACACGAGATCTTTCGTGCAGATCTTTCCCAACTTCGGCAGGGCCCGTCGTGCGAGCCTGTGTCAGACTGTGCCAACCGATTGACGCCGGCACGCGCCGGTCGCTACATTCTTTCCATAGAAAGCCAGGGAGAGAACCATGTTGTCCGAACATTTGTACCTATTGATTGCTTGCGTCGCCGTCGCGGTGCTCGCAGGCAACCTGATCGCAACGGTGATTGTGTTGCGCAGCGATTTTTACTCGTCACTGCAACAAGCGCTCCAGTTGGTTCTGGTGTGGCTGATTCCTGTGGTGGGGGCGGCATGTTGCATGAGCTTCGCGGCCATTCACAAGCGTGCGATTCCCAAGCCGGGAAAGAGATTTCCGCACCCCGACACCTTCGGTCTGGCCGGCGGTGAAGCCAACGGGCTCTGAGCTCGATGGCATTCGTCGGCACCGTCCACCTCGCGCGTCATTCAGCCGCATTGCCCGGTTTCCACGCTTTCGGCCGACGGGGCCGTATCCAGCCTCGCCGCTGCCTTGGGCGCGGGGCGGCCCAGTGTCCAGGGGGCAAAGCAGATGACTGATTTTTCGATCGAGCATGGGCTTCTCCTTCTGATCGCGACTGCGATATTCGGAGTACCCCTTTGGCGGATCGTCGCGCGCACAGGCCATCCCGGCATCGTGGCGATCCTGTTCTTCATCCCATTGGTAAATGTCGGCGTGCTCTGGTGGCTTGCATACGGCAAGTGGCCCAACGTGCCGGATCGTCCCTGAGAGCCCGGGCGGAGGGCCCCAAGGTCAGGCTCTTCCGTCAAGTTGGCGGCTGCGCAAACCGCCCACTCCCTTTTTTTTCGAAAATTTAGGTCCATGTTCGGCCGAATCAAGCTTCATCCATTCATCAAGGCGAACCCACCACAGGCCGGTTGCGTACCGGTGACGAAGGAATTGCTGGGCAGGTACGAGGGACAGTTGCCCGCGGCACTGCTTGAGTTGTGGCGCAAGCACGGGATGGGCCTCTATGGCCGCCGGCAAATCTGCCTGATCGATCCGCACGCGTGGCAATCCACGCTTGACCGATGGATCGTTTCGCCGCCCGGTGCCACCTTGCGCGTGCCTATCGCACTGACGCCGTTCGGCACGCTTCTCTTTTACAGAAAGCTCACGGCAGCGGACGAGGACGTCGCGACCTTGAACCCAGTGACCCGCAGCACCAGCGTCCTGAGCTGGGACTTGGCGGATCTGTTCAACAAGGTTCTGAGCGATCCGCGCCAGGTCGATGAATTCATCCAGCCGTCGATGCTCGAGGCCGCGCAGCAGCAGGCCGGCATGCTCGCTCCCGGCGAGGCGTATCACGTCGACTCGATGCTGCTGTCCATGCAGATGCTGAAGATCGCCCGGACGGATGCGCTCGCGCTTCACCAGAAGCTTCGCGCGCAGGTCGACCACGAGCAGGCGCCGCCTGCGCCGCCACCGCACAGCATCGGCGCAGCCCTGCCCGACGACTACCGCGCTGCCTTCAAGGACGTGGAAAGAAAAGACGACCACCCGAGCGGCCTTTATCTGTCCACCTACATCGACTGGCGCCGGCTTGTCGCTCTTGGCACGGATGGCAACTATCAACTGCTGTTCTGGAAGAACGATCACAAGACGGGCGAGGCTTCGGACGCGCGTCACTACAGCGGGCAGTATCGCGTGCTCGAGACCGAAGAAGGCGACTGCCTGGTGCGGCTCGACCTGGCGCTGGCTCGCCATTCGCTGGGCAGCGATGCCAACGATGACAGCCTGTACCTGGTGCGCAGCGGTGCAGAGCCGCTGCTGCTGCAGGCAGCCCGCCTGGAGGACATGGCAACGGCCATCGGTGGGCGCGCAACGATGGGCAGTTCCGAGCACTACTTCCGGCCTGTGCGGCTGGCCGATCCTTTTGCTGTCGAGGACTTCGGCGGCATGGAGGCTCCGCCTTTCGAAGACCTGCCGGCGGCACTGCAGGCGCTGCTGCGCCGCGAGCCACTGAGGGCCACGATCGTCGAGGTCGAGATCGACAGCGACCCGGAAGACGACACCGTGATGGTCTGGGTGAACCTGGGAAGCGACGGTGGGTTGCGGAAGAACATGCCGCTCATGTCGCCCAAGGGCAGCCGACGCGCGCTCTATGGGTGGGTGTGGCGGATGGACCCGCAGCGCTGCGGCGTCGGCATCGAGGTGCGGCGCGACGCGGCAGGCGTTATCGTCAACGGTCCCGAGACCGGCGATGTCCTCGTCAGCCGGGCTGATTGAAGCGCGTGCAAACCGAGAGAACGAAGTGGCAGAAAAACTGCCCGCACGCGTGAAAAATGCCGGGCCTCCCTGGCCGCATCGAGGCTGCCGCGGCCCGTTGTCGACCGCCCGGCTTTACAGGCTCGGTTCACGCTCTTGTTGACGACCGACGTGGCGGAAGATGCGGCGATTGCCACCGTTGTCATGCCCATCGAGCTGTCCGGGTCGGCCAATGGTCTAGTCGCTGCGCCCCCCGCGTGGGACCCGGTATGCGATGTGTAAGGACAAGATCGACAGCCTGATCGGGGGCACGCGCACCCTGGTGAGCGCCATGAGAGAACTTTTCGGGCAAGAGCGTTGCCGACGCAGCCAATCAGTGGTTTGACATGCGCAACAAAGCCGTCGACGCAGCGAACAGTTGCAGCGGTTGAACCGCGCACGCACGCAATTCCAAGCTCCTTTACACAAACGTCCAATTTGGTCTCTTTCAACCGACATCGCCGACATGGGCCACGTCGACGGTACCGAGCCGGCCATCGCGCTGGTCAGGTCCGTCAACTGGAAGGGTGTCATGACTGCATGGTCCGAAACGCAAGAAGGACCGTTACCGGCCGTCGTTTCTGGCGCCGGCCGCAAGGCCGAGTTCTACATGAGCCATGTGCCGACGGACGAAGCGCCCTATGACGCGGTGCACATCATGCAGACCAAAAAAACGGGGTGGTGCCGCTCACAGAAAACAGTGGACACGGCAGAAGTGCATTCGCACCTCCTGCTATCACAGTGCCTTGCCGACTGGGAGGCCGGGCGCTGAGAGCCGCTGAAGCAGCGCCTGCATGACCAGGGCGTGAACGCGATCGGCTGAGGCTGCGCCGACTCAATGCGGATGGGTGCCGATAGCGATGCAACCCATCCCATCATCCGGGCCCCGGCAGTTTTGCCAACCGATCCGCGAGTTGGCTTATGAGCCGCCCGCCGCATCGTTGATGCATCGACTTTCGGCAATGCGGCGCCGAACAGTGCATCTTGTCGCTGCCTCGATTTGCCATTGCCAAAGGCTGCGGACGGACGGGCGCGAGCCAAAGACAGGCCCGCGCCGTTGGATTCAAGTAGCTACATCTTCAGATCAGCACTTCATGGCCGTCGCTTGTGCAGCGAAAGCGTCCGAGGCAGCCTTGCAGGCCTGACCCAGAGCCGCCTTGTCGGTGCCCATCGAAGCCCAGGCGGCCTTGGTCTGGTCCAGGTTCGCCTTCATCGCATCGGCGCCCGCACCGCTTTGGGCGCTGACGCAGGTCTGAACCTTCGCCAAGTAGTCGTTGCATTCTTGCGGCAGGTCGGCGGCCGATGTCGTCGGGGCTGCAGCAGGCGCTGCTGCGGGAGCCGGTGTCGGCGCGGCTGGAGCGGCGGCAGGCGCCGGCGCAGCAACAGGCGCCTCTTCCTTTTTCGAGCAAGCAGTCAGAGCGGCAGCAACAGCCACCAGAACGAGAAGTTTTTTCATGTAAACAGAGTCCCCTAAGAAATAGGCCTGGATTACCGAACACACGCGGAGCGAGGCCGGTCGGCAATGTGGCCCGGAGCATTGCCTTGATCAGATGCCGGCAGTCGCTGACGCACCCGCTCGAATCGTGCCACAAAGCTGATCGACCGCTTGGGGCGCCGGCCGTCGCTGCGCAGGTTCGGCCCGAAGGAGAGGTCACCGAGATCGAGCAACCATGGTCTGGCGGCCAAGGCCGCCGGCAGGCGAATGCAATCGACGAACCGTCATTCGACGGGCTCACCCTCGCTGCTACACCGCACCAAAGGCTCTTCGATGCGGATCGACTTTCGCCCGCGATTGCAGAACTCGTCGCACCGATGCACTCAGCTCTGCCCGTCGGTATCTCTGATCCAAGGCGCCGGTGCCGCCTTGCCGAGGCGATCCGCCTTCCGCGATGGCGGCATGACTGGGCACCCCACACGATGTCGCCTGCCACGTGTGGCTCGCATCGCCGGCACCGCCATCGGTACCAGCATCAGCCTCTGGGTCCTGCTCGGTTCTACATTGGCGGCTGCGTGACGTTCGCCGGTGTTTGTGGCCCGACTGCCCTGCGCATCGAAAAGGTCCACGACGCCAACGCCAACATTCAGCACTTGCCTAACGGCCACCCAACGAGTTTGAAGTTCAACGGGTCCAGCCGCAGAATCACTTCGATCCAGCGCCGGCGATTGATTGACCAGACGCAGTAACAGCCGCTTTTGCGAGCATGGGTGCTGGTTGCTGCGGACCCCGACCGCCCCAAATTTCATCTCTGGACTGCTGATCGCGAGCAAGGCTCGGCCAAGCCGAACTCGCGTTGCGGCGGCTGTTCTCAGCCGGGACCTGGCAGGCCAGAGATGGATGCCGGACCACGCTGCAGGACCGGCGTATCCGCACGATTCGCGAGCACCCATCGGGCAATTTCATCCTTGCGTGCGAACCAGACGTCCGGCCTGGACTTCGCGTAGGTGAAGAAGCGGTCCAGCACGCGAATTCGATTGGCATGTCCATTGATGCGGTCATGGAATCCGACCAGCATCATGCGACGACGTTTCGCGCCTTCTTCGTAGAGCTGGTCGAATTCGTCCTTCAAGGCTTGTTCATAGGCTATCGGGTTGTAGCCTTCGAACGGGTATGCCGAAATGTCGTTCAAGTGGAACGTGTAAGGCACCGTCACGAAGTCTTTGCCGTTGACCGGAATGATGAACGGCTCGTCGCGGCTCGGTTCGTCGATGTGATACAGGAAGCCAAGTTCCTGGAGGGTTTCCAGGATGTGGACAGAGTTGCGCAGAAAGTAGGCGTTCCAGCCCACCGGCTGTTGGCCGGTGATCCGGAGAATGACTTCCGCAGATTCCGCGATGAAGCGCTTTTCATCGCTGCGCGACAGGTTGTATGAATTGCTCCAGGTCGGCCCGTGAGCCGCCGCCTCGTGCCCACGCCGCACGATTTCCTGGGCCAGCTCCGGCGCGTTCTTGATCGCCGCGCCGATCATGAAAGATGACACCTTGATGTTGTGCTTGTCAAACAGGTCGAGCGCGCGCGGGATGCCTTCGTAGTGGCCGTAGGCGAAGTAGGCATTGGTCGGCAGGTCAGGAATGCCCTTGGCGATCGGTTCAGGAATCAGTCCGCCGGCGCCCGAGATGGGCTGACCGCCGCCCTCGAACATCATTGACACGCTGACCGCCAGACGAGCGCCGTTCGGCCAGAAGGCCCTGTTGCCGCTCGGCGACGCGAGCGCAACGTCGTCCGTTGCACGGCTTGGCGTCTTGCCGGCGGTCTGGGCGTGCGCGTCGCTCAGCAACGCGCCGGTGGCGATGGCGCCCGCAACGGCGCCGCTTGCTTGTGCCAGGAATGTGCGGCGAGCCGGCCGCGCGGCGTCGGCGCCAGGGCGGATGGAAAGGTTGAGATCGGTCATGTCGAAGCTCGCCCTGATTTCAGGAGACGCTCGGAACGAGGTTTTCACCGCCGGACACCTCGATCACAGTTCCCGTCACGTAGGGATTGGTCATGAGGAACAGCGCCGCATGGCCGATGTCCTCCGCCTTCCCGGCGCGTCGTGACGGAAATGTTTCTTCCACTTTGCTGCGCAAGCCTTCGCGATGCTCGGCAGGCAGGAAGCTCCACATGTCCGTGTCGATGAAGCCCGGACGGATCGTGTTCACCCGGGTGGGAGCCAGCTCCAGCGCGAGCGAACCCGCCAACGCTTCGACGGCGGCGAACGACGAAGTGACAGCCGCGAAACCGATCTTCGGACGGGTGGCCATGCCGCCCGTCAGGAACGTGATGGACCCACCGGCCCGCAGATGCGGGGCGCCGTGGCGAGCGCAGGCCCAGCTGCCAAGGAACTTGCCTTCCACGTAGCTTCGCACGCCGTGCATGTCTGCATCCATGAAGGCGCCCCAGGTTCCCAGGTCGGGGGCCGCGGTGACAACCAGGTGATCCAGCGATCCGATGGTGTCAAACGCTGCCCGGACAGCCGACTCGTCACGCATGTCCAGGGTGACCTGCGAGAACTCGGCGAGGTCCGGACGATCCTTGACTGACGAGACGCTTCGGCTGGCGACGACGACCGTCGCACCCGCTGCGCGCGCGGCACGCGCGACCCCCAGGCCGATGCCGGTCTTGCCTCCCACGACAACCACCTTTTTTCCCGACAGGGTCAATGGTGGGATCCAAGCTGCTTCTTGCTGATTGTGAGCTGCGGTCATGATTCTTTCCTTGGTGAGTGATCGAGGCGCAGCCCAAGGCAATCTCTTCAGGCTGCATGCCGTTCGGCGTCGCGCGACCGCTTTTTCCAGCTTTCGTCTCGCGCCGTATGTCGGCATAGCAACTATGTTAATTAGCTTGACTAACGCGGATAATGGTCTATTTTTTAATGGCTGCTATCGCGATTTGGAATAAATGACGATTCCGGAAGCGGTAACGTTACGTCGCAGTTAAGCAGCCGAAAGAAGCCCAATGGATCGATTTCAGGAATTGACCGCGTTCGTGGCGGTCGTGGACGCTGGCGGCTTCTCCGCCGCCGCACGGCGTATCGGCGATTCCCAGTCGGTCATCAGCAAGTGCGTGAGCGCCCTCGAAAGGCGCCTTGGCGTCCAGTTGCTGAATCGCAGCACGCGCAGCGTCGCCTTGACCGACCATGGGCGCAAATACTACGAACGGATGAAGCCCTTCCTCGAGGAACTCACGCAGGCGGATGGCGAACTGATGAGCAGCACGCTCGAACTCTCCGGGCTTGTCAGGATCGCGACTTCGTCCACGTTCGGGCGGCTACACGTCCTGCCGCTGATTCCGCAGTTGCTGGCGCTTCACCCGAAACTGAAACTGGATGTCCAGCTGGCAGATGGGGTGCAGGACCTCCTCACGGAAGGCGTCGATCTGGCCATCCGGATCAGCCCCGCCTACAGCCCTGACGCCGTGGTCAAGCGCGTGACGAGCAGTTCACTGGTGTGTGCAGGATCGCGCCACTATTTCGACAAGCATGGGACACCGAAGACGCCAGGAGATCTGACCCACCACAACTGCATCATCTTCAACGGCATCGAGAACTGGCCCTTTAATGGACCGCGCGGGAAATTCAGTGTTCGGGTGAGCGGAAATCTCTCTTCCAACACCGTCGAAACGATCCTGTCGGCCGTGCAAGCAGGCGTCGGCATCGGGATGTTCCATCGCGCCTCGTTGACCGGCGAACTGCGCCCCCCCGATGTCGTAACAGTTCTCGACGACTTCATTCATGAAACCCGAGATGTCAGTCTGGTCTGGCCTAACCGAAAGTACATTTCGGCGAGGGTGCGGCAGGTCACCGAATTCTTTGGGTCAGCGCTTGCCGAACGGCTGTGAATGTCGGGCTGATGGGCAGCCGCGGTGGCGTGGCTACCGACGAAGACTTCCGGCGCATGTGGCTGAAGGCGGTCGGCGATTGTTGGGCGCTAGACTGTTGGCAACCGCCGCATACCTGTCGGGCTGGCGCTAGTCAAGCAGCTGACGGAAGCCCATGGAGGTCGCGTCGACGTGGCATCTCCAGGGATCGGCCTCGGCACGACGTTCACCGTCGAGCTGCCTCGCAACCTTAGATCAGAGACAAAAAGCGATGCAGAGTCGCGGAGTTTGCCGCTGTATGGCGTGCACCTGCTTCTCGTGGATGACGATCAAGTCTCCCTGCAGATGTTCGAAATGCTTCTTGCGGCCCAGGGCGCGCATGTGAGTACGACGGGCAGTGCCAAGGAAGCGATCGCACTGGTCCCGACGATCGCAAACGCGCTTTGGCGGCGGGGTTCGACGAGCATCTAGGCAAGCCGCTCGAGCTTGATGCACTCTTGGACCTGCTGTCCAAACTGGGAGTGTCAGCGCGCCAGTGGATGGAGGCCGACACTGGCCGCTGCGAGCCGTCCCTGTCGGGCGCGGATGCTGAACTGCCAAGACTGCCCGGTTTTGAGTTGGTGGGCACGCGATCTTGTTGGTGACCATGCAGTTTCGCTGCCTGCGTCAAGTTCATTGCCGGAGCACTCTTGCCGCAATCACACCGCCCTGCCCAGAGGGATCACCATGCTTCCAGCCGCTGACACGAGGCTTTTAGCCGTCCGAAACCACATGGAGCCGAAAGCACTGATCTTCCGGGTTGCTCAGCCAGGGCTTAGCTGCTTGGTGCGCGAGGCCATGTGCAGCCCTCCAGCGCATCGCGCGCTCCTGCTGCTGATCCGAGACATCTCCCGGTCGTTGCTGCGAGTCTTCCTGCCAAGCCCGAAAGCACATCAGCATTTTCTCGGCACTGCCGAAGTGTTCTTCAAGCGACTGCAGATAGAGTGCTGCGGCGACCATGGTGTCGCTGAGCGTCGCTTGCGAGCCTTCCACCGTGACGCAGAACAAGCGTCCCCCGGTTGTCGAAAGATCTTTCATGACCGACCGGTGGTCTAAGGGACGGCCTTTCTCGACGGTGCATGTCACGTCTGCGCATCCCGCTTGCGATAGAAGGAAGGCGTGCAGCCGAAACGCGCGCGGAACGCGGTAGAAAAGTTGGCTGCACTGGAAAAGCCCACGGCCTGCGCCACCTCCTCAATGCTGAGTGCGGATTCCCGCAGGAGCGTGCAAGCTCGCATCAGCCTTGCCGCACGCACGAATTCAAACACCGTCTGACCGGTGTGCGCGCGGAACGCCCACGACAGGCGCTTTTCATGTGTACCTACCTGAACCGCCAACACCGGAAGCGGCGGGACGTTGGCAAGGTCGGCTTCGACGATTCGCAACGCGGCCTGCACCAGGACTTTTTCCGCGTCGTATGCCACGCGCTCGATGCGGACATCGCCTTCATCATCCAATCCCTTATCCCGACTTTGAACGCCGGCGCTGGTGCGCCGCGTCAGCGCGAGGTGAACTGCCACGCGCATCAGCAGTTCGTCGGCCTCGAGTGGCTTTTGCACACAGTCGACCGCGCCTTCTTGAAGGCTCCCAAGCCGCGCCTCGAGTGTCGCGCGGGCGGTCATGAAGATCACCGGAATGTGCGAAGTCAAGGGATCGGCGCTCAACAGCCGCGCCGTCGCAAGGGCTGCCGGCACGCCGGGACCCACATCCAGCAGGATCAGGTCGGGCTGGAGCGCAGTCGTGCGACGGTAGCCCTCGATGCCCTCGGCAGACAGACTGATACGGTGTCCCGCCGGGCGCAACACCTTCAGGATGGTTTGCTGGTCCCTCGTGTCTCCTTCAATGACCAGGATGTGTCCGGGAGCGGCCGAGGGGCTGCACCGGTCCGCGGCTCGAAGCGAAGAGACATGCCGCGCGGCGGCACTGGCGTGTGAATGGCGGGCAGCCGCGATCCCGCAATGGGGCCGCTCCAGCAATCTCGTGAACATGTATCGGGCAGATTCGTCATGGTTCGACAACCTGCATCGTGCCGGCTCCATCGCTCACAAGCATGGTCGATTTCTGACGGTTCCTCACCGTTCCTGACCATGCGGCCCGCCAGAAGGTGGCGCCTTGCCAGCGCTGTGGCATCAACCCACAAAGACATAGCCCGTGCCACGCACTGACTGCACCGGCAAACGCATGCCGAGCTTCTCTGCCTTGCGACGCAGGCGGCTCGCGAGCGCATCGATCCGGTGTTGATCGAAGTCGAACACGTTGCCGCCCAGCGCGACGATCAAATCGTCGCGGCTCACCGGCGCGCCACGCTGCTGGAAAAGGCAACCGAGAAAGGATCGCTCGGTCGCCGTGAGCGTCATTCGGCGGCCATCCGGGTTGCTGACCACCCAACCGCTGTCCCGCAATGACCACTGCGCGGGCGGACGTTCAGTCGCCCGAGGGGACGATGCTCCGGCGCCCCGTTCGTCATGCAGCCGTCGCCCGACGGCCCTGAGCGTTTCCGCCAGTTCCATCATGTTCACCGGCTTCACGAGGTAGGCGTCGGCCCCCTCGCGCAGCCCCAGCACCCGGTCTTGCACGCTGCCGCGGGCCGTGAACAGCACCACGCCCACGCCGCGGGCTGCCCGCAGATGCGACACGATCGACAGTCCGCTCTCACCGGGCAGGCCGATGTCCACCACGGCGATGTCGCAAGGCGCAACGGCGAAAGCCTTGTAGAACGAGGTGGCTTCGGGAAAGCCCAGCGCCTCGAAGCCCAGCTCGCTCAACGCGAACACCGTTTCTTCACGGATGTCCTCGTCGTCCTCGATCACATGGATGCGAAACAGGGGGGCGTCTCTCTCGGGTTGCATTCGTCGCGAAGTATAAAGACGTGCTCGCGCGCCGGTGGCACGCAGATCCCCCATCAATGCAGGCTGCGCAACCATGTGCCTTCCGTCTTCTTGCGACCGCTGCGGCAGTTGGCTTGTCTTTCTTCGCCGATTCCTGTGTGCGTGCGCAGCGCTTGGCCTTGGCTGCTTCGCGCCCTACGCCAGCGCGTTGGTGCTTTCGGCCTCGGACGGCCTGCACGAACCGCTCGATCTTTCCGTCGCGGCCGAAATCCAGCGCGATCCCGCAGGCCGTTGGGAGATTGCTGACATGGCGAGCGCCGGCCCGCAGAGCCGCGGTTTTGCGCCGCTCGGTGGTCCGGTACAGGAAGGATTCAGCCGCGACGCCGTGTGGCTGCGCCTGGTCCTTTCTCGCGCACCGGATGCCCCGGCAGACTGGCTACTGCGCATTCGTCCGCCGCGCATCAATGAAGCGGTGCTGTACTCGCCGGACGGCCACGGCGGCTTCACGCGCATCGACCTTGGCGATCGCCAGCCCTACGCACTGCGCGAAATTCCGGACCACAACATTGTTTTCCCCTTGGCGTTGTCGACGGCGCCCGCCACCTACTTCTTGCGCCTGCGCAACGAGGGGCCCGCCCTGCGCGCCGAGCTCGACCTCTGGCAACCGCTCAGCTTCGCGAGGGAGCGGACAACGGACTATGTCGTGATTGGTTTGCTGCTGGGTGCGGTGGTGCTGTCGGTGTGCATGAACCTGATCTTCATGTTCTGGCTGAAGGACACGCTCTATGGCCACTATGCGCTGTACGTCCTGGGTGTCGCCGCGCTGACACTCAACCGACAGGGCTTTGTGGCCCAGTGGTTCCTCGATTCGCACCCCGCACGGGTCGCCCAGACCCTTGTGGTCGTCAACTGTCTATTCAACGCCGTCGCGACCACCTTCATGGCCCGCATCTTCGGATTCCGGCGGCATTGGAAGCCGGCAGCAGTGTTCTTCAGCGCGATCACCGTGTTCAACCTGCTGGCGTTCGTTGTGGCGCTGACGCCTCATTACACGCTCATCGTGGCGTGGGTCAGCGCAGGAAGCGTGCTTTCGACGTCGTTCGGTGCCCTCTTCGTCGGCTACCTGCTCGTCGTGCGCCGCCAGTTTAAATACTTATTGCCGGCTTCGGCCTTCTTGGTGGGCACCGTCCTGGGTGTCTACGGGCTCCTGAAGCTGTGGTTGGGCGACCTGTTGCCCGGCGCGCAGCCCGAGCGCCTTTACGTCGTCGGGAGCATGATGCACCTCGTGCTGCTGAACGCGGCGGTGGCCGACCGCACACGCCGCGCGGAGCGCGACGTGCGCCTGGAACGGGAGAAGGTGCTGTCTGTGCGCCGTGAGGCCGAGCGTGAACTGGAGTCCACGGTCGTGAAGCGCACGCGCGAACTGGCGCAAGCGAACACCACCCTGCACGAAGAGATCGCAGCGCGCGCCCGCCTGGAGCGACAGCTGGTGCAATCGCTCGACGTGGAACGCAAGGCGATCACGCAGCAACGAGAGTTCGTCTCGATGGTTTCCCATGAGTTCCGCACGCCGTTGACAGTCATCGACGCGGCGGCGCAGTCACTCGACATCTCCCGTCACGGTGCGCAACCCGCCGTGAAGCTGCGCACAGAGCGCATCAGGCGTTCCGTGCAGCGCCTGACGATGCTGATCGAGAATGTATTGCAAGCGGACCGTCTGCAATCCGGCGGCAGGACGATGCTTCCGGAACGGGTCGACATGGCGGCATTGACGCGCGCGTTGTGCGACAGCCTCCACATCGCGGATCCCTCGCGACTGGCGCTCGATCTGCAAGATTCGCCCGCGGTGGTTCGCGGCGATCCCGCCTTGCTGGACATTGCACTTCGCAACCTGGTTCACAACGCGCTGAAGTACTCCCCCGTCGAATCCCAGGTGAGCATCCAGCTACAGGAGATTGACGGCCAGATCGACATCATGGTGACGGATCAGGGTGCAGGAGTCGCGCCGGAAAACATAGAGCGCATCTTCGAGCGATATTTCCGTGCCGAAAGTGCGTCTGCGGTGCCGGGCACCGGCCTCGGCCTGCACCTGTCTCGCGACATCACTCGGCTGCACGGTGGTGACATCCTGCTCAGGGCAACTTCGCGCATGGGCTCTTCTTTCGTGATGCAGCTGCCCGCAGCCCGAAACTGATCAGGTAACGCGCAACAGTGTCCGCGGCTGCACCTCGACATGCTGGCTACAGCCACTGTTGTGCGTCCGCGCGGCTCTGCGATTTCGAGTTGCGTGATCGGCAGGGCTCGGCCGCGAAGGCGTCGACATTCAGGCGCGCCTCGCCGAAGGCGGTGGCGTCCTCAGCCAGGCGGCGGCCATGAAAGCCGTAGAGCCCACGGCTCACGCGGGTGAGTTCGTTGTCGCCGAAGTTTAGCTCGAAGTTGCCCCACCTGGCCGGCGCGATGAAAAGCTAATGCACGACAAGCGACGCATCCCTCAGGGCCTGAGCAACCCGGGCAGGGGGGCAGCACGATTCGACGGGCCGCATCCATCGGTGCCGACATCCGCTGGATGTCGGGCGAGAACGGGACCCGCCTGACCTTGCATCTTCCGGTGGGCGCCGAAGGCAGGGCCCGGAACACGGCGCCACCACAGAATCTGTTGCATGCTGATGCGGCTTCGCCACGTGCTCACCATCGACAGCCATGACAGGCTCCTCCGTCAGCGGCGCAGCACACGTGCAAAACGCATCCCCGCTCGAACCGCGCGTATAGGCCTGCGTATTTTTCGTTGCGTCGATCGCAGCTGGGCGCACCTGCCGCAAGACAGGCTATCACCAAGCTGATCCCAACGCCCCGCAACCTCCGATGCCGAACGCCGCATTCGGCATCGGCCTGGCGATCGTGCAACGGTTGTCTCACACTCGATCATCCGGTCCATGTCCAATCACGCGCGGATGGGGCCACGCCATTTCGTCTGTAACTGCCTGTCGCATGCCCGCCGAGAGCAACCTCAGTCGGTCCGCCGCCAGCACTCTCGATGACGCGTGAGCTGGTGCGCCACATGCCGTCTTGGCCGCCGTCGCTGGTATTGTCACGTCGCGCATTGCCCATCGACGATGAGGCTGAGATCCGCCTCGCGATGAGCGCGTTGTCGCGAACATATGCCTTCGATGTGCAGGCGGTGGCCGACGAAAGCACCGCGGCCACGGGTTGTCTCAGGCGGACGCCGAACACCGGCCATTCCAACTGCTGCTGTGCGACTTCCCATCGCCGGACGGTGGCGGCGGGCTCGACGCGGGCCAGCGCCTGCGTTGGCGCAACGGCACGCGGCGGCCGCTGCTTTTGATCACCGGCGAAACAGCGCCCGATCGCCTTCAGCGGGTTCGGCAAGCCGACGTCCCCGTGCTTTCAAGCCGGTGGACCAGACAGGCTTCTGCATGCCATCGATGCGGCGCTGGCGAGGTCTGACTTTTGATGGCCATGGAACCCCGCCCTGGGGGGAGATGGACAGAAGATTAGCCTGTTCAATGCCGCAAGTCCGAGCCGTTCGCGTACTCGATAGAGCGCAGGAGCCGAGTCGTTCGCAATACGCGTCTGCCACGCGAAACGCGCCCTCGTTGTTCCGTTTGAGTCCTAGCCTGCCTCTGAAAGCCCCAAGACCCGCAGCCCCTCGTCTGTGAGCCGAACGAACGTCTGGTCCAACGACTGGGTCACCATGCCAGCCTGCCGGAGCTCTTGGATTGCCACCCCCGAACCCGAAACGCGGCGACAAAGCTCAACGGTGTTGACGGAGCGCTGTTCATGCGGCCAATACTCTTGGCGAAAGTAGGCGAGGACTTGTTCGGCTTCAGGCGTCACGATGCTCTTCCGAAGTGAATTTCCGCAGTCGCTGGCTGCAGCGAATCATGGTTCGAAGCGAGCCGCTCCGCTTGTAGGTCGAAGCCGTGATCACGGCGGGCCCATGGCAGGAGCATCGCCCAAGCTCGGGTCAGCGGCGACGAACGACGCAGAGAGCCAACCCTGCCAACGTGGAGACCGCGCTACGTGAAGCCCAAAAGCTGCGGCGGGTTCGGGCGTTTGGCGGCCGTCATCGCTACACCGTGTCCCCGCTCAGCTTCGGCAGCTCCGGCAAGGAGCGACAGCCTGTTAGCCTCCGCCGAGATGGCCAGGCCTTCGCCATCGTGCCGAACTGGACCGTCGAGCCGCAGCTGCAGCTGGTGCACCAGCGCGGGAGCCTGACGACACCGGCGTCGCTGGCCGTGGTGCAGCAGACCAGCCACGCGGGCTGGCTGCTGTGTGCGGGGGTGCGGGTCAAGGGCGAGATCGCGACGGGCGCCGGCCTGATGCAGCCCTGTGTGCGCTTCAACTTGTACCGCAGTGGCAGCGGCACGGACATCACCCGCGTCGTGGGCCCTATTGACGCGCGTAGGCACCCAGGACGCGCATCTCCTTGTGCGCTCCCAAGAAAGCGGCCACCCTGCCCTGCCTCGCGTGTCCGGCGACTTCGACCAGATAACGGTGCGTGTCCAGCGTCTTCCTGCTCGGGCGCTCGTAGATGGTGAGGATCTGCACGCCGGCCCGGCCGAATGCCGCGAGAATGCCCGACAGATCGGCATCCGATGTGTCAATCAACAGCGACGTCTTGTCGTCGCCGGTGGGCGCGGGCATTTCACGCCCGAGCACCCACCAGCGCGTGACGTTGTGAGGCCCTTCCTCGATGCCGTCGACCAAGGACACCAGCGGATAGACGCTGGCACCGACCTTCGGGCCGAAGGACGCCATGTCCAATGTCACACTGTCCGCGACGGATCGAGCGGCCGCACCGCCACTGGCCGCTTCCACGCGCCGCGCGTGGGGCATTTCGCGCTCAAGCCAAGGTCTGACCTCCTCGAAGGCCACGGGATGGGCATGGACTTCCACGATGTCCACTTGTTTCGTGCCCGGCTTGGCCAGCAGGCTGTATCCGAGCATCTTCGAATACTCGGCCACGATCATCACCCCGGGCAGGTCCAGCACGGCGTCCAAGTACGGCGTCACGCCGACCACCGAGGTCGTGACGGGTACGCAGGCACGCACCAGACGACCGTCGGCATAGCCCCTGAACAACTCATCGCGCGTCAGCGGCACGAGGTCGCTCGCGCCAAACAGGTCCAGGCAGGCCTGGTGCGTCCAACTGCCCGCGGGCCCCAGGTAGCCGATCGGTCCGGCCCATGCATGGGTCATGGCGTTTCCAAGAAAGAGAACACCGCAGACAGCGGCGTGGAGGATTTTGAGCTTGATCATGACAGCCTCGAGGAGGTGGGAGACGGGGAACACAAGAGCACGCCTGGCGGCGCCGACTTCATCCATGCCGGCCAACGGCCAGCGACGGGACGGCACTGACGGCGCGATACACCGACGAAAGCCGCGGGCTCGAGCTACTCTGTGTGCATTTCACGGATTGCATCGACTGAAAGCCGTTGCGAGTTTTTCGCGGATGCGGTGCCGCAGCAACACGTTCACGGGGCGCAACGTACGCCGTGCAGCCGCGATCCACCCGTTCCTCTGGAAGACATGCCGCGTGTTGCCTCTCGCGCAACGGCCTCGGTTCACATCAAAGGCCAGGACCCTCGGCGATCCGCACGGTTGCGGGAGCTGTGTGCTCTCACGACTGCCGCGGCACGCTCACTTGCCACGCGCAGCGTCAGGCGCGGCGGGCCTGAGCCCAGATGTGTCAAAGTCGCCGCTTGACATCCTCATTCCGAAATCGCGCCGCGTTTCGTCAACCGTCCATCACATTCCGGACCATGGTTTTCGTGGCCGTCGTGTGCTTCGGCCTGGTTGCAATCGATGGTTGGAACAGTTGGCAGTCTCGTGCGCTCCACCTTCGGCAAATGAGTGTGGCGACCGCCAATCTCGCGCGCGCCATGGCGCAGCAAGCAGACGATCAGATCAAGCTGGCCGACACCACGCTGGTCGACATCGTCGAACGGATCGAATCCGAGGGCGCAGGCCCCGCCGAGGTCGCTCGACTTCGTGAATTCCTCGCGATGCGCATCGCAGAGCTGCCGCAACTGGACGGACTGCACATCTACGACGAGGACGGGAACTGGGTTGCGAACTCGCGCCAGACCTGGCCCCAGAACCTGAGCAACGCAGACAGAGAGTACTTTCTCTTCCATCGCAACAATACAGACCGCCGCCCCCATGTCGGCGTCCCGGTGAAGAGTCGAACCAGTGGCAGATTGCTCTTTCCCATTTCGCGGCGCATCAATCATCCTGACGGCAGCTTTGCGGGCGTCGCGCTTACAACGATCAAGGTCGATTTCTTCGTCAGGTTCTACGACAGCCTCGACATCGGACAGGCCGGCGCCTTGGGGTTGATATTGGAAGACGGGACCATGATCACCCGCCGGCCTTACAGCCCAAGCGTGGTCGGACGGGATATGCGCGGCAGCGATCTCTTTCGCGCCTACCTTGCGCAAGGACCGGTCGGAACAGCCTATATCAGGTCTGCCCAGGACGGCGTCTTGCGGCTGAACAGCTTCCAACGCTTGCCGAACTACCCGCTGTTCGTTGCTGCGTCCTTGTCCAAGGAGGAAATCCTCGCCGATTGGTGGCGCGAGACGTTGTGGCACTCGGCGGGCGTCGTTTTCCTGGTGCTGATCGTCAGCGCCATCGGTTGGCGTCTGGTCAAGCAATTCAAGCTGCAGATTCAGACAGAGGCCGAGTTGCGGCGGACGCGAGATGCGCTGGAGACGTTGAACGAAACCCTCAGTACGCTTGCGATGGAGGACGGGCTGACCGGGCTCGCAAATCGCCGGAAGTTCGACGTGACGTTGGACACCGAATTCAGCCGCGCAATCCGGGAGGCGAGCACGCTGGCCCTCATCATGATCGACGTGGACTGCTTCAAGCAGTACAACGACATCTATGGTCATGCCGCCGGCGATGAGTGCCTGCAAGCCATTGGGCGAACGATTGCGGCCGTCGCTTCCAGGCGTCCAGGGGATCTTGCTGCTCGCTATGGAGGAGAGGAGTTGGCGGTGCTGCTGCCAAACACCGATGTGCAGGGAGCGGTCGCCCTGGCGGAACGAATCCGCAATGCGGTTCGCGATCTGAGGATCGCACATGCGGGGACTGCAGCCGGATTCGTGACCCTCAGCGCTGGCGTGGAGGCCCTGAGGCCATCGCCCATGAGCGGACAGCCGAAAGAGCTCATTGAAGCGGCCGACAAGGCTCTCTATCAAGCGAAGACGCAAGGCCGTGATCGCGTCTGCTCAGCAATGCACGGCTCCAATGGGTGAATGAGGCCGCCTCCTGCAGTGCGCGGTCGGCGTTGGGTGGGTGGAGCGGGCTGCGCAACTGGCCAACCTCGGCGCTGCGAGGTTGGCCGCGCGGTTCAATGCGCCGAGATCGCCTATGGCGACGGCACGAGCCGTACGTCTTGCGCCGGATGCTGGTGAAGAACCAGTGCCCAGGTCAGTTCAAAGCCTCTGAGTGCTTTCTCCGGAACCGGACTTGCTTCCAGGTGAGCCTGCGAAAACTGGCGCTGCTGCTCCAGTTCTTGCGCCAGCAGGTTCGGTTGGGGGTGCGTCTTGATCAGCGCTCTCAGAACTGCTGTCAGCGCCATCTCCGTGCCGAGAAAGTTTGCAGCCGAAGCCATTCCTGTTGCCTCTTGCGGTGTGGTCATGTTGTCCTTCCCTTGCGGGCTCCGTGTTGAGGAACTCGCACTCTACCCCACGGGTACTCGGGCTGTTGCTTCAGCCTCCACCCGGCTCGAGAGGCCGGTCCTTTTTTCTTGCGGCCCCGCGTTTTCAGCCGCCGATTTCGCCCTCTTGAAATCTGCCGCAGGAAGGTCTATCTTCCTTGCCGTCGAAATTTGGTCACCGACAAGGAGGTACTGAAATGACCATGAACTTGCTCAGGCAAATTGCGGGCTCTCGACTGCCCGTTTCGTTCTACCGCAACGAAGACATCGACAGCGTCAGGGTGCTTCGGGCCGCCGGCCTCGTCGTCGCACTGGTTCCTTCGTCTTCGGGTTCCCAGACCCTGTCGGGGTCGCCCCCTGCTGCCCAGGTGCTCGCGGTCACCGAGAAGGGGCGCGAAGAGCTCTCGAAGTTCGACTTTCCCGAGTCGCGCCCGCCGCGCTGGAGGTTCCAGATGACGAGGATCAAGACGGCAGCCTTCGGCCGCTCCGCGGCTGCGTCCTGCGCTTCGCGTGTGCCTGCAAGACCGCAGTAGGGAAGCAAATGCCAGGTGCGGCGACGGCCCTTGAAACCCGTTTTGCAGCACCCAGATCACTCCACGGAAGCGCCGGGAACGCTCCCGCGCTCCGTTCAACTTCACGGAGGTTTTCGCCATGTATCGATCCTTGGATCCTCGCGACCTGTTCGCCGAGATGGATCGCCTGCAGCGCGACGTGCAGCAGGCCTTTGATCTGTCCCCCACCATCCGCGGCTTTGCCCGCAACGGCTTTCCGGCACTGAATGTCGGCAGCACGCCCGAAGCGCTGGAGATCTATGCATTTGCGCCGGGTGTGGACGCGTCCACGCTCGAGGTCAACCTGGAGCGCGGGCTGCTGACGATTTCGGGCGAGAGAAAGGGCTCGTTGCCCCAGTCCGGCGACAAGGCGGCGGTCCACATCAACGAGCGCTTCGAGGGCACTTTTCGCCGGGTGATGACGTTGCCTGACGATGCGGACCCCGATGCCGTGGACGCCAAGCTGCGCGACGGCGTGCTGCACATCACCGTGCAGCGTCGCGCGTCCGCGCAGCCGCGCCGCATCGCCATCCAGTGATCTTCGAAGAAGGAGTCCATTGCCATGACCAACAACATCCAGAAATCGCAGCCGGCCGATGCCACCGAGCGCGCGCGTCAGGAGCGTTCGCGCTACAGCGAGGCGGCGCTGACACCCGCCGTGGACGTCGTCGAGGATGCCGGCGGCATCACGCTCTACGCCGACCTGCCCGGCGTCAGCCGCGACAAGCTGAACCTGCAGGTGGAGGCCGCGACGCTGACGATCGAGGCGGAATCTGATCTTCCAGTGCCCGAGGGCCTGAAATCCAGCCATACGGAGGTAGGCCTCGGCCGCTTCAGGCGCGTGTTCACCCTCAGCAAGGAACTGGACACGCAGAGCGTGTCGGCGGAGTTGACGCAGGGCGTGTTGAAGCTGCGGATTCCAAAAGCTGCACACGCCAAGCCGCGGCGGATCGACGTTCGGGTCGCGTAGAGGAATGGACAGCTTCGGCTGTCCGTTCTTCGGACTCGGACGATTTGACCGTCCTTAACCGGTCCACACGGCGGCAAATTCGTTTGCAGAAGTCAGTTTGGTTTTTCTCGTCGCGGTGACTCGACACGTTGCCTTGGGATTCAGCTGGCTTGGCCAAGCAACACCCGGAAAGATGGCAAGTCCGTCACCATCGCAGGTGCCTGCAGTGCGTCATCGAACGCTCTGGTCTGATTCACGGCCTCGAACAGGCCTTGCTTCGAGATACCTTTCCCATAGGAAGAGTCCCGGCAAGGTGACCAAATGGGCTGCCGCGGCGAGCAATCCGAAAGCGAACATCGCCACGGCGACGAACGGCACTGCCATGACCGCAAGAAAAGTCCGAACAAACTTCCACATATTGATACGGCGCGTGTAAGAACGGGAATGAGCTTTGTCTGAGGGCGAGTATTCGAGATTTCAACGGTCGCTGCTGCGACTTTTGCACGAGTGTCAGGTCGCATCCATCTCCATGTCAGAAAGAGCGCGCGTGAGCGGCATGTGGCTTGCAAAGCGCTACGACTCTGCGTAACGAAGACACTCGGCAAAAAACTCCTCCAGTTGGGTGGACTTGTCGTACACCCCGTCGGCACCCAGTGCGAGGCATCGGGCCCGAATCTCTGCGGTTGGATAGTTCGTCAGCACCAGTACGTGCTGACGCGGATTTCTGGCCTGGCAATGGCGCAGGACCGAAAGGCCCGAACCGTCCTTCAAGAAAAGGTCGACCACGGCTAACTCCCAGTCGTTGCGGTGATCATCGAGAGTTTTTTCTGCTTCCAGCGGAGACTCTGCCACTGCAACGACCTTCGCTCCAACAAGATCGACCAAGGCGGGTATCAGATTTTCCCGGATGGTTTTGCTGTCTTCGACAAGAATGGTGATAAGGGGCATCGGAGTACGCGACTGCGCCTGATCGAGATTTTTCGTAGGGGGGATTGAAACTGCCTGAAGCGCGCTAATTTACGGCCCGCCGGGTTCGGCGTTGTAGTCCCACGCCGCGTCTTCAATGAGATTGAGACTGAGTAGCAACCGCCACGCACGAAGGAATCGATATGCCAGCTCGACGCACCAAGGTCTCCCCGCACGAAGACTTGCCAACGGCGGATGCCGTTCAGACAACCAAGCAGGTGGCCCAGGAGGTGAAGGCGGCTGCCGATGACCTGGTCGTTGTGCACGCCGTACTGGACAAGGAGCTGGCGGAAGAGGCGCGCTCTGGTGATGTAGATCAAGCAGTCGCCCAGACGGCAAAGATCGAGAAAAGGCTCAGCAAATCAGCCAAGGCCCTGGACAAGGCCCATCGAAAATTGGAGGAAAAGGTCTCAGCACGCCAAGCCAAACCCAAGGCTGGAAAGAGGTAGTTCAACCGCCGTACTGCCGCAGAAGCCCTCGGAGAACTTCACAACCACAAGACCGTGGCCCCACAGCGCAACAGCCGCCAGGACGGGGCCTGTCGTGGCGAGGGTGCGGCCGGCATCCCCGTTACAACGGCTGAATGTTCGCGCTCTTCATCATGCGTCCGGTCAAGTCGATCTCGTGCCTGATCACTTGGAGGTAGCCGTCAGGCGTCGAAGGGCTCACCTGGCTGCCAAGTTCGGTCATCGATGCGACCACCCGCGGGTCTTTCAGCGCGCGGCTGAAGACTTCGTAGATGCGCGAGGCGATCGGATCGGGCGTGCCCGCGGGCAGCGAGAGTCCGCCCCACGAGGTGAGCTCCACGCCCTGCAGTCCCTGCTCGGCCAGCGTGCGCACCTCCGGGAGGATCGCGTTGCGCGTTGCGCTGGCAACACCCAGGGCTTTGAGCTTGCCCGCCTTCACGTGGGGATAGGCCACCGCGAAGATCGGCATGCCGAAGCTCACCTGGCCGCCCAGCACCGCGTTCACGAGTTCCGATGCACCCTTGTACGGCACATGCGTGGCGCTGATGCCGGCAGCATGGAGGAACAGCTCGACGCCGAGGTGCGAAGGCGTGCCCACGCCGCCCGAGGCGTAGTCGAGTTTCCCGGGGTGGGCGCGTGCCCTGGCGACGAGGTCCTGCAGCGTCTCGATGCCCGACGCGGGGTTGACGACCAGCAGCACATCCGACGTCGTGAGCCGCATGACGTGGCGGAAGTCCTTCATCACATCGAAGCCGGGGGAGCGATACATCAGCACGTTCGCGGCCATGGGCGCGGCTGAGTAGAGCCAGGTGTAGCCGTCGGGCGCGGCATGCGCCACCTGGCGCGCGCCGATGTTGCCCGCCGCACCGCCCTTGTTCTCGATGATGATCGGCTGACCGAGCAGCCGGCCCACCGCTTCGGCGAGGATGCGCGCACCGGTGTCGGGGCCGGTGCCTGCCAGGTAGGGCACCACCCACTTGATCGGACGACCGGGCCATTGGTCGGCGGCTCGCACGGCGTCCGCGAGCGACAGCAGGGGTGATGCCGCGAACGCGCGGCACAGCGCACGGCGTGAAAGGTCGATGTTCAAAGCGCTTGTCTCCGGTTCGTTGTTTTGTGATTCAAGCCGGGAATGCCGACGGCGCCTCGCCGAGCAACTCGCGCGCGATGATGTTCTTCTGGATCTCGCTGGTGCCGGTCAGCACGCGGTACATGCGCAGCATGCGGAACAGGAACTCCACGCGCCTGCCCTGCACGATGCCTTCGCCGCCATGGATCTGCACCGCCGCGTCGGCGATGCGGAACGCCGACTCCGAGCAGAACAACTTGGCCATCGACGCGTCGGCGCGTGCATCGCCGCCCGCGTCGAGCTGGCGCGCGGTGGAAATCATCAGCGCGCGCGCCGCGGCCAGTTGCGTGGCCATGTCGGCCAGCGAATGCTGGATTGCCTGGAACTCGGCAATCGGGCGGCCGAACTGTCGGCGCGTGCGCGCATAGTCGCGCGCGTCCTTCAGCGCCACGGTGGCCAGCCCGACCATGCCGGGGCAATGCAGCAGCCGGTTGACTGTGATGCGTCCCAGCGCCAGTGCCAGGCCGCGGCCGGGCGCGCCGATGAGGTGCGTGGCCGGCACGCGGCAGTCGCTCAGCACGATGTCGCCGGTGGTCGACTGGCCCGCCATCGTCTTGTAGCCCGATACCACCTCCACGCCAGCCTGGTGCAGGTCGACGAAGAAGGCCGAGATCTCGCGCCGCTCGGGGCTGTCGGAGGTGGAGGCCATCAGTACCGCGTAGTCCGCGAAGGGTGAGCCCGAGATGAAGCGCTTGCGCCCGTTGAGCACATAGCTGTCGCCTTCGAGGCGGGCCTGCGTCTGCAGCGCGCCGGGGTCCGAGCCGGCTTCGGCCTCGGTGAGCGCGAAGCAGATGGCCTTCTCGGCCTGCGCCACCGGCACGATGAAGTTCGCGAGCTGCATCGGCGTGGCGTGGCGCGCGAGCGCGCCCACGCGCGGCGGGCCACTGAGTTCGCCGAACACATGGGGCGCGAGCGGCGAGCCGCTCGCGTAGATCGACTCCTTGATCAGCACATGGTCGAGCAGCGAAAGTCCGAGGCCGCCCATGGCGGTGGGCAAGGTCATGCCGTAGAAGCCCAGTTCGTGCGAGCGGCGCCACACGCGCTGCAGCACCGGCTTGCCCGGGCTGTGCTCGTGGTCGATGCCCTCTTCGAGCACCAGGGCAGCGAGCTCGCCCTGCAGGAAGTCGCCGATGCGCGCGATCAGGTCGGCCGCGCGTTCGGAGCCTTCGAACGGGCCGTCGAACAAAGGCGAGCGCACGCTGGAGCCGGCGGTGGGCTCGTCTGTGGTGGTTGGCGTGGTCATGGCGGTGAGGGTCCTCAGTTCACATGGCGGTCATGGCCCGCCCAGTACGGCGCCTGGATGGCCTTGCGCGCGATCTTTCCGTTGGCGTTCTTCTGCAGCGCCTCGACGAACTCGATGCGGCGCGGCCGCTTGAAGCCGGCGAGCCGCGCGGCGCAGAAGGCATCGAGCGCCGCGGCGTCGAGCACGGCGCCGGGTCTGCGCACGATATGCGCGGCCACGGCCTCGCCCCACTTGTCGTCCGGCACGCTGAACACGCAGGCCTCGTCGATCGCCGCATGCTGGTAGAGCACCGCCTCGACCTCCGAGGGATACACGTTGAAGCCGCCGCTGATGACCATGTCCTTCTTGCGGTCGACGATGTAGATGTAGCCCTCGTCGTCCGCGCGTGCCAAGTCGCCGGTGTGGTATCGACCGTTCTTCAGCACTTCGGCCGTGAGTTCGGGCGCGCGCCAGTAGCCTGCGAAGATGTCGGCCCCGCCCACCACGATCTCTCCGATCTCGCCCGTGGCTACAGGCACGCCCTCGTCGTCGACGATGTCCACCACCGACTCGAGGAAGGGCCGCCCGCACGACGCCAGCCGGTCGGGCATCGCGGCGCGTGCGAACAAATGGTCTTCCACGCTCAGGCCGCACACGCCCGAGGTCGTCTCGCCGGCGCCGTAGCCCTGCGAGAGCACCGGGCCGAACACGTCCATGGCCTGCATGATGCGCGCGGGCGCCATCGGCGCCGCGCCGTAGCCCAGGCGTTGCAGGTCGGGCAGCGGCCGATAGCGGCCCTGCAGCTCGGCCAGCAGCATATTGATCATGGTGGGCACCATGAAGGTGTGGGTCACACGCTCGCGCTTCATCTCGGCGATGAAGCGCGCGGGCTCGAAGCCGCCGAACAGGCGGATGGTGGCACCGCTGCACAGCGCCGGCACCAGCTGCATGCCCGAGGCATGGGTGATGGGCCCGACCAGGCCCAGCAGATCACCGGGGCGCGGGTTGTCCGCGCGCATGAGGAACTTGCGCAACTGCGCGAGCCGATTGCCGAAAGTCTGCATCGCGGCCTTGAGCACGCCGCTGGAGCCCGAGGTGTAGTGCAGCACCGCGAGCTCGTCGGCGTGCACGCGCACGGGCGTGAAGCGGTCGCTGGCGCGCGCGAGAACGCTTTCGTAGGACGCAGGGGTGTCTTCGGCGGCGTCCAGCAGCAGCAGGCGCGGCGCTGCGCCATTCAGGTGTGCGAGAAAGCCTTCGGCGCGCTCGGTGGTGGTGACGACCAGCGTCGCCTCGCTGTTGGCGATGACCTCGGCCACCTCGAGCGGCGCCAGCCTTGCGTTGATGGGCGCCTTCACCAGCGCGGCCTTGTAGCACGCCAGTTCGAGCTCGACGATCTCGATGCAGTTGGGCAGGTACACGCCTACGCGGTCGCCGCGCTGCAGGCCGAGGCCGTACAGCGCATTGGCCAAGCGGTTGGAGCGCTGTTCGAGTTCTTCATAGGTGACCGAGCGCTGTGCGCTGGTAACGGCAAGACGCTTCGCGTGGAGGCGGGCGGCGCGGGATGCGAGCTCGCCGACGTTGGCGATCTCCGGGGTTGTGGTTTGCAAGTTGTCTCCTGGATTTCCGTGCCACGGCACGGAATGAAGACGACTTTGGCGCCGAAAGGCGCACAACAACAAATACGGATTGTTGATGCACGGCGATCAGAAAAGTTGATGCCCCTCGGTTCAATGCGACCGACGCAATGGCTCAGCTGGCCCTGCCGCCGTGGCCGGCGCGCCGCTTGCCGAACAGGAACTCCGCCTCCCAGCGGCCCGAGGCAATCATGTGGCGCGCCTCGTCGACCAGCACGTCCAGCACCGCCTGGATCGCGGCGTCAGGCTCGCGCCCCGCCGGGGTCGCAAGGGAATAGGTGCGCGCCAGATCGGGCTCGACGACGCGCGCGACCAGCCACTGCCTGCCGCTCGGCGGCGCATCGCCCATGGCGCAGGCCGGCGAGAAGGTGAAGCCGGCACCAGCCAGGTACAGAGAGCGGATCACGCGCGCCGAGTCGTGTTCGTGCGCGATGTTGAGTTCCAGCCCCAGATCCGCCGCAGTCCTCTCGACCTGTGCCCGGATGCTGAAGCGGCGCGACTGCAGCACCAGGGGCAAGTTGGCCGCGCGGGCGAACGGCAGTTCAAGACGCTGCAATGCGGCCGTCTTGCCCTCGCCTGCTTTCTTGGCCGGGGGCGGCATGGTCATGGACGCCACCTTGCCGTTGGCGTCGTAGCCGCAGACGAACATCGCCTCGCGCGCGAAGGGCTTCACGTCGAGGCCGTTGACGGATTCGGCGTCGACCAGCACGCCGATGTCCGCGCGCCGCTCGACCATGGCCTTGCGCACCATCAGGCTCAGGTCGTCGAGAACGAACACGCGGATGCGCGGGTGGCTGCGCTTCAACCGCGCCAGCACCGGCCCGAGCAGCAACGAGGCCAGCAGGAAAGGCACCGCCACCGTGACCGAGCCTTCGGGCCCGTCGGGCGCACGCTGCAGGCGCTCACGCATGGCGCTGGCGTCGGACAGCAGCTTGCGCGCGTCCTGGTACAACTGCAGGCCGGCGGCCGTGGGCGTGACCCCGACGTGCGAGCGCTCGAAGAGCTGGGTGCCGAGTTCGACCTCCAGCTTCTTGATCTGCGCCGTGAGCGCGGGTTGAGCTACATACAGCGAACCTGCCGCCCGCGACAGGCTACCCGCCTCGAGCACGGCGATGAAATAGCGGAGAGATCTGAGTTCCATGGCCCGACGATTCTGTACCGCGCCAGCCGCTCCCCCCTGACTGCGGATTGCGCGACCAGCATGGTTGCAAGCGACGCCGTTGAACGCAGATCTGCGTCGGAGCTGCCGCCGCTGTGGGCGTCGGCGCCGACAGCCGGGTGCATTGGGTGCTCCGAGAGCACGGTCTCACGCGCAGGTCGGACACCGGCTCGCCTTCACCGAGCCGACCAACTTCCTCAAGTTCTCCAAGCGGATGGCGGGCCGCACGCCGTTCGAGTTCCGCGAGTCGCATGCGGCGTCCGAACACCAAGCCCCGCAGGCTCAGGCGACGGAGGCCGGCAAACCGAGCGCCGCAGCGGCCTCCTCGCACAAGGAGAGCGCCTCGGCGGCGCTGCGAGCCGTGCCATAGACGTAGTTGTCGGGCCGCACGAGCGCGGCGACACATGCATGCTGACGGAACCAGCCCGTCGCGACGCCTTCCACGTCGTCATCCCCGCCGAGCGCCAGCGTGACGAAGCCCGGCATCGGATCGGCCTTTGCCAGCGCCAGGCCCGGCGCAAGCACCAGCCGCCAGCCATGGCCTGCCACTTCGTCCATGCGCCGGCCCTCCCCCGCCGCGCCCCCGAGCCACGGCTGGGGAAACAGGCTGCCGCGTGCCGCACCGGGCGCTGCCGAGAGAAGACCGCACGCCAGGCGCGGCAGGATGTCCTGTCGCGGCGTGTCCTGCACCGTGCCGCCGCATTCCTCCAGCAGGCGTGCATCGCGTGCCCTCGCCTTGGCCGGGTCGCGCTCGCAAATGACCGCCCCCACCCCCTTGATGCGGCTGGTGAGCTCGCGCACATGGGCCTGGCGCTCGGCACCATAGCTGTCGAGCAGCGCCTCGCCCGCCACGCCCCGCACCTCGCGCTGGAGCACCGCCGCGAGTTTCCAGCTCAGGTTGGCCACGTCGCGCACGGCCTGGCACATGCCCTGCCCGAGAAAGGGCGGTTGCATGTGCGCCGCGTCGCCGGCCAGAAAGACGCGGCCGCGGCGCCATTCCTTGGCCACCAGCGCATGGAAGCGGTAGCTCGCCTGCCGCCACAACGCGCCATCCTCCGGCGCGAGCCAGCGCGAGAGCAGCTTCCAGGTGTGCTCCGGCGTGGCAACCTCCTTGGGGTCTTCGCCGGGCAGGATCGAAATTTCCCAGCGGCGATGGTTCTTCGGGCCGACCACCAAGGTGCAGGGGCGCTGCGGCTCGCAGTACTGCACGCTCACCTTCGGCAGCTTGGCCAGGCCTTGTTCGTTGACGAGGACGTCGACCACCAGCCAGGGCTCGTCGAAGTCCAGGTCCTGCATCTCGATGTCCAGCTGCGTGCGCACGCCGCTGCTGCCGCCGTCGCAGGCAATGGCATAGCGGGCACGCACCGTGCGCCGTCGGCCTTCGGCGTCGATCTGCAGCGTGACGCCCTGGTCGTCCTGCGCAAGCGCGCTCATGCCGACGCCCAGCTCCACCTTCACGTTCAGCAGTTGCGCCACCCGCGCACGCAGCGCACGCTCCACGGGCGGCTGAGTGAACACGATCGAAGGCGTGTACCCCTGCGGATAGGGCGGCGCGACCATCGTCATGCGACGGATCAATTGGCCGTCGACACCGAAATACTCGGAGTTGGTGAACGGCTCGGTGTAGGGCTCGACGGCCTCCACCACGCCCAGCTGCTGGAACACACGCATGATTTCGTGGTCCAGCGAGATGGCGCGCGGAATCTCGTAGACGTCGGGCAGGCGCTCGCACACATACACCTTGAGTCCGCGCTGTCCCAGCAGTCCGGCCGCCACCTGCCCCGCCGGCCCGTAGCCGACGATGGCGACGTCGTAGATGTCGCCTGTGCTCACGACGCCTCGTACGCGATGGGGTTGGACAGAAGACCGACGCGGTCGATCTCGATCTCGATGGTGTCCCCGGCCTTCATCCACACCGGCGGGGTGCGTGCCTGGCCCACGCCCGCGGGCGTGCCCATCACGATCACGTCGCCCGGCTCCAGGGTCAGCACCTCCGCCAGCAGCGCGATCGTCTCGGCAACGCTGAAGATCATGTCGTCGGTGTTGGCGTCCTGCATCACCTGGCCATTGAGGCGGCTCTGGATGCGCAGGCCCGCGGCCCCCGGCGCCAGTTCGTCTGCAGTGACCAGCACCGGCCCGAAGCCGCCGGTGCGGTCGAAGTTCTTGCCGATGGTCCACTGGGGCGTGCGCTTCTGGTAGTCGCGCACGCTCATGTCGTTGAAGCAGCTGTAGCCGAAGACGTACTGCAGCGCGTCGGCCTCTTTGGTGTGCCGGGGCACCGTGCGGCCGACTACCACCGCCAGCTCGGCCTCGTAGTCGAAGCGTGTCGAGACCTTGGGCAGCCAGCCCGCCTCGCCATGGGCCACCAGCGATGACGGCGCGCGGAAGAAGAACCAGGGGTAGTCCGGCTTCTCGCGTCCGCCTTCCTTGGCATGGTCGTAGTAGTTCAAGCCCAGGCAGATGATCTTGCCGGGCTCGGGCACCAGCGGCGCCAGCTTCGCGGCGTCCAAGGGCTGCCGCTTGCCGGACGCGAGCGCCTGGCGTGCCGCGGCCTGCAGGTCGACGCCGGTCCGCAGCGCGGCGCGCAGGTCGGTGGGCAGCTGCGAGTCGGCATCGTTCAGGTCGATCAGGTCCTGGCCTTCGACCAGGGCCAGGCGGGGTGCGCCTTGGCGCAGGTAGGTGGTGAATTTCATCAGGATGTCGCTCGGTTGGGAATCAGGGATTCGGGGCAAAGAAGATGCGCCTTTGCGCTTCTTTCAGCGCGGCGCCGGGCGCGGGCGAGATGCCCCACTGGTCCACGCGGCCGGGCGGCCACTTCCAGTGCTCGGGGCCGTGCGCCTCGTAGCTGTCGTCGATCTGCTCCACGTCGGCCGTGTACTCGATGACGACGCCGAAGGGATCGAGGAAGTAGTTGAAAAGGTTGTTGCCCGGGCCATGCCGGCCGGGGCCCCACTGGATGGGAAAGCCCGCATCTTTCATGCGGCCGCCCCCACGCATCACGGATTCGAAGTCCGGCATCAGGAACGCGATGTGGTTGAGCGCATCGTTGTCCGAGATGCCGATGGCGATGGCGTGGTGGTCGCGATCGCAATTCATGAAGGCCATGATCCCGGTGCGGTCGGCCAGGCGAAACCCCAGCGCCTGCTGCAGGAAGGCTTGCGTCTCGTCCACCGCGTGGCTGTTCATCACCACGTGGGTCAGGCGGATGGGCCGGTCCTTCACCGCGGCGCCCTCGGGCCGCTGCGTGTCGCCGTGCACCACCTGGAAGATGCGGCCATGCGGGTCCTTGAACTCCAGACCCACGCCGCCGGCCGGGTCGCGGCTGAGTTCGTGCACCTGCGCCAGCAGGGTGCCGCCGGCGGCCACCACCTGGGCCGCAATGGCATCGAGCGCCTCGCGGCTGCGCGCACGCAGGGTCACCTGGCGGATCTGCGGCAGCTCCCCGCCCTGGTGCAGCGCCAGCAGGTAGGCATCGTTGCCCGTGCCGCGCAGGTAGAGCACGCCTTGCGCGCGGTGCGCCACTTCGAGCTGCCAGGTGCGGGTATAGAAGTCTTCGGCCTGCGCGAGGTCGGGCACGAACAGCGCCACGCTGCGCAGGCCCTGGATCCAGGGAGAACTCATGGGGTCGTCTCTTTCATGTGGAGACCGAGGAATCGCTCGGCGTTGCGGTGCACCAGCGCCGCCGCCGTGTCCTCATCGAAGCCTGCGGCCTCGACGCGCTGCACCGGCGTGCGGTCGTGGAAGTTGAAGGGGTAGTCGGTGCCCAGCAGCAGCTGGGTGGCCCCGAACCGCTCCACCAGGTGGCGCAGCAAGGGCGTGTCGAACACCAGGGTGTCGTAGAACAGCCGTCGTGCCTGCTCGGCAGGAGACGTGGCGATGCTTTCCTTGAGCGCCGGGAACACGTCCCAGCCCTGCTGCAGGCGCGGCAGCAACGCGGCCAGTGTGCCGCCGCCATGGCTGAAAGCGATGCGCAGGCGCGGCCGCCGCACCAGCAGGTTGGTCGTGATGACCGAGGCCGCCGCCAGGCCCACGTCGCCCGGATAGGCCAGCACCTGCTGCAACGGCGCCGGGCCCACCAGCCGGTCCATGCCCGCCGGGCGCAGGGCATGCACGAACACCGCCGCGCCCAGGGCCTCGCAAGCCTCGAAGAAGGGATCGAACTGCGGGGCGCCCACCGGCACCCCGTTGATGTTGCTGCCGATCTCCACCCCGGCAAAGCCCAGGGTCTTCATCACGTATTCGAGTTCGGAAATCGCCTGGTCGATGTCTTGCAGCGGCACCGCGCCCAGCGCCGCGATGCGGCCGTCGCCCTGCGCCACCATCTGCGCCATGCAGTCGTTGGTGTAGCGCAGCAGCTGACGGGCATCGTCGGCCGCCATCCAGTACGACAGGAGCTCCGGCATCGGGGAGACCACCTGCAGTGCGAGACCCATGCCCGGCAGGTCCTCGAGCCGGCGCGCGGTGTCCCAGCATTTGTCGGACACCGTGCGGTACACCTTGCCCGAGATCATCACGTGGCGGTGGCAGGCATGGGCCGGCGCCATCGAGGGCCATTCGGCAGGCAGCCTGGCGCCGATGTAGTTCGGAAAGTGTTCGGGCACCACGTGCGCATGCACGTCGATGCCGCAGCTGCAGTCGAGCTTGTGCACGCCTCGAACTCCGGCTCATTCAGGCTGGATGCCGAGCTGCTTGACCAGCTTGACCCAGCGCTCGCGCTCGCTGCGCATGAAGGACTCGAACTCCGCCACCGACATGTGCAGCTCCGGTTCCGAGCCCAGGGTCCGCAGGCGCTCCACCACCTCGGGTTGCTGCAGGATGGCCTCCAGGTCGCGGTTGACGCGCGCAATCACGTCCGGCGGCGTACCGGCCGGCGCAAAGAGGCCGTTCCAGCCCGCGTAGTCGAAGCCGGCAAAGGTCTCCGAGAGCGATGGCACGTCCGGCATGCCCGGCTGCCTCTGGGCGGTGCTCACGGCCAGTGCACGCACCTGCCCGGCCTTCAGGTAGGCCGTGAGGGCCGCATCGGGCAGGCAGACGAGTTGCACGCGTCCGCCGATCACGTCCTGCAGTGCATCGGTGGCCTTGGTGTACGGGACATGGTTGAAGCGCACGCCGGCCATGCCGGCCACGCTGTCGGCCAGCATGCCGGAGAAGGTCTTCGGGCCTTCCGTTGCAATGGTGATGTCGCCGGGCTTCGCCTTGGCCAACGCCAGCGCATCCTTCAGGTTCCGGGCCGGAAAGTTCGCCGCGCAGGCGATCACGAAGGGACTGCGGCCCACCAGCCGGACCGGCGCGAAGTCCTTCGCGGGGTCGTAAGGCAAGGCCTTGAAGGTGAAGGCATTGGTCACCATCGCCGCGGTGGTGGCGTAGTAGAGGGTGTAGCCGTCGGCCGGCGAACGCGCTGCCGACAGTGCGCCGATCACGTTCTGTCCGCCGGGCTTGTTCTCGACCACGACGGGCTGGCCCCAGCTTAGGCTCAACCGGTCGGCAACAACGCGCGCCAGCACGTCGGGGCCCGAGCCCGCCGGCTGCGAAAGAATGAACCTGACGGGGCGCTGCGGCCAGTCGGGCTGGGCGCGAAGCAGGCCGCTGCCGGCCAATGGAAACAGCATCGCCGCCCGGGCGAAATCTCTGCGTTGCATGAAGTCTCCTTTTTTATTTGAGCCTGCATGCTAGGAAGCCTTCGATCATCTGAACAGTCGATGACATGGATACATAAAATCCATTTCATGGATATTCGTTCGATCGATCTCAATCTGCTGGTGCTGTTCGATGCCATGACCAGGCTGCGCAGCGTCAGCCGCGCGGCCGAAGCCGTCGGACTCAGCCAGCCGGCCACCAGCGCGGCCCTGGCGCGGCTGCGCGCGACCTTCGACGACGACCTGTTCGTGCGCGCCGGTGCGCAGATGGAGCCCACGCCGCGCGCGCAGGCGCTGGGCCCCACGGTGCAGCGCGTGGTGCAGGCGATCCAGTCGGAGATCCTCCAGCCCGCGGGCTTCGATCCGGCGAACGCGGAGCGCAGCTTCACGCTGCTCACGCCCGACATCGGCGAGGTCGCCTTTCTTCCCGGCGTGCTGCGCCGCTTGCGGCAGGAGGCGCCGCTGGTGCGGCTGCATGCGCTCTCGATGCCGCGCACGGCCGCCGCCCAGGCGCTGGAGGCCGGCCAGGCCGACCTGGCCGTGGGCTTCTTTCCCGATCTGCAGAAGGCAGGCTACTACCGCCAGGCCCTGTTCAGGACGTCCTACACCTGCATCGCCTGCGCGCACAACCCGGCAGCGCCCGCGCGCATGACGGCACGGCAGTACCTGGCGGCGCGGCACATCGTGGTGCGGCCGGACGGGCGCGAGCACATGCTGGACCGCTTTCTGGAAGACAAGGGCTGGCACCGGCACGTGACGCTGGAGCTGTCGCATTTCATGAGCCTGCTGTCGCTGCTGCCCGGCAGCGACCTGGTGGCGACCGTGCCCGACGACATCGCCACCGTGGTGCAGCGGCACATTGCGGTGAAGACCATCGAGCTGCCCTTCAAGCCGCCGCAGCTCCAAGTGCAGCAGTACTGGCACCGTCGCATGCAGAACGATGCGTCCAACCGCTGGCTGCGCGGCCTGTTCTACGAAGTGAACCGGCGCGACGCCAATGCCGGCCTGCCCGATTGGCAGGCCGCCGGCTGAGGGCGTTTCAACCAGCCGCGAGCCCCGCCGCCTGAACGCCGGCGATGCAGATGGCTTCGTCCTCGTCGCCGGTGCCGCCGCTGGCGCCCACCGCGCCCAGCATCCGGCCCGCCGCATCGCGGATCACCACCGCACCGGTCTGCGGCAGGAACTTGCCGTCGGCCGTGGCGGCCAGCGCGACGAAGAAGTTGGGGTTGTCCTTGGCACGCTCGGCCAGCTTGCGGCTGGCCACGCCCATGCCCACGGCGCCCCAGGCCTTGGCGCGGGCAATGTCGAAGCGGAACATGGTGGCCCCGTCTTCACTGGCGAACGCCTTGAGGTTGCCGGCGGCATCGAGCACGGCAATGCCCATGGGCTGATAGCCGGCCTCCGTGGATTTCTTCAGGGCGGCATCGATGATGGTCCGGGCTTGCTGCAGGGTGAGGCTGGACATGGGCTTTTCCTTTTCTTTGGCTGGGCGGCCGCGCCGCCGTCTTGATCTTCGGCTTGCCGATTGTCGGCGTGCACGCTCGCAGCCGTCCTGCGTTCCGAGGCGAGCACACAGTCTCCATTTTTCCTCCTTCATTGCCTTCTAGCCTGAGGGAATGCCTGATTTCATTCGCGTTCGACCTTGGCGATCCCATCTGTCCAGAACGATCGCCGGCGCCCTGAGCATGGCACTGGCCACCGGTTGCTCACAGCCCTCCGTCGCGCCGCTGGAAGACCACGCCCAAGGTACTGCGGCTTCCGTCTCTAGCCGCGCCGGGGATCCCGATCCGGGCCTCGCGGTCGATTCCTTGGATGCTGCTGCGGCGCCGAAAGGTGCCTGCAGCGTCGAGCTCTACGGCGACTCCATCCTTCATGGCGGCTACCTGGGCGACCGGCGTCTCGAGGAAAGCCCGGCGGCCGCGCTTCGGCGCATGCGTCCCAGATACCGGGTGATCGATCACTCCGTGAACGGAGAAACCGCCAGCGTGCGATCGGCGGCGTTCGCGACCGAACCACGTTCGAGCCGCATCGTCGTCATCCAGTACGGGCTCAATGACGCCATGCAGAACCTGCCGCTGGAACCGGCCTTGCGCTCCATGGTCACGCAAACCAGGGCAGAGGGCCGCCATGTGGTCCTGACGGGCTTGTCGCAAATACTGGTCGGCGCCGACGTGCGCGCACGAGGCGACGCGACGGTGCGACGTGTGGCCGGGGATCTGGCGGTGCCGTTCGCCGACTGGGGCAGCGTGCCGATGCGTCGCGGCGAGATGGCGGACATTCTTCATCCGTCGCAGGTCTATTCCACCCGACTCGTCGAGCGCCTGGTCAAGGTGCTGGACACCCTGGCCCCGGAGTGCGCGTGACGACGGACGCGGTTGGCATGGCTCGCAATGGCCCGAGACCGAGTCATGTTGCAATTGCCCGTTCACTCTTTCAACGCGCAGGCAGCACACGCATGACGACCTCTTCCCTCTCTATTCGCCCTCCGGTGCCGGACGACTACGCGGCGTGGAAGCCGCTCTGGGACGGCTACAACGCCTTCTACGGCCGCGAAGGCCCGACCGCCCTGCCCGACGAGATCACGCAGGTCACCTGGCAACGGCTCTTCGATGCCCGCGAACCGGTGCATGCGCTGGTCGCCGAGCGCGACGGGCAGTTGGTCGGCCTGACCCACTACCTGTTCCATCGCAGCACCACGCGCATCGAGCCGACCTGCTATCTGCAGGACCTGTTCACCTTGCCCTCGGAGCGCGGACGGGGCGTGGGACGGCTGTTGATCCAGGGCGTGTACGACCGGGTGAAGCGTGCGGGCGGGCACCGCGTGTACTGGCAGACGCATGTGACCAACGCGGCGGGGCGCGCGCTGTATGACAAGGTGGCCACTCACGACGGGTTCATCGTGTACGGCACCTCGGTCTGAGCCCCTCAGTCTCAGTACTTGATCGTCACCCCGGCCTTCACGCCGTTGTTGGCCTTGCCGTCGGACGACACGCCGCCGTTGAGCGACACGTTGCCGCCCGTGCTGGCTCCCAGCGAATAGGTGGGCCGGGGCGTCGAGGTGTCGGTACCGATGTAGGTGCCGCTGCCGTCGGGCCGCTGCACGCCGACGGTCGCGCCATTGACGGTGGCGGCCTGCTCGGTCGGGTTCACGTTGGGCGCCACATAGACGGTGCCCTTGTCGTCGTTGTCGACCGGCACCTTGATCGGCTCGGCCTGCACGAGTGCGCAAGACGCACCCAACCCCAGTGTTGTCACAAGTATCAATTTACGCATCGTCTCGATGCTTTGCCATCGGCGGCGCGATCCGCGTAGGACGCAAGGAGATTCGGGCCGCGAACTGCAACTTGAAATGTCAAAGGCTATGCTTTGACAAACCACCGAGGACGCAACAATGGAGCACGCAACCCCCGCCACCGGGCCCCTCGCCCGAAGCACTCGAACGCATGCTGGCCGCGGGCCGCGACGGCGCGCTGCTGCGCATGAGCCTGGCGCTGGCCCATCACCGGCGCGACGATCCCCACACTGCGCTGATACACCTCGGGAAGGCACTGGCCCTCGACGCGGACTTCACCGCGGCACACCGCCTGCAAGGCTTGATTGCACTGGAACTCGGCGATGCCGCGCAGGCCGAGGCGGCCTTCGCCCGGGGCCTGGAGGTGGCGCAGCGGCGCGGTGAACTGCAGCTGGTCAAGGAGCTGACCGTGCGGCTGCGCAGGCTGCGGCCCGCAGCGCCTTGCGCGAGCTAGATCATCGAGTCTTCGTATGCCATGGCGGTGGTCGACGACGCGCTGCAAGCCTTGATGTCGACGGCCTACGTGTTCGCTGAGAACTTGCGTACTCAAGCGTCGCACGGATGGCAGGTTCTTCCGCCTCGCCCTAGGATGCAGCATCGGCGCGCCGCAGTTCGGTGCGCCACGCTCACGCAATCAAGACAGGAAAAGAACACATGTCCCCCACCGAAGTCGTCCTGCCCGAACAGCTTTTGATCGCCATCGCGGCCCAGAGCCGCATGCCGATTGCCCGGATCGGCGAAGCGCTGACATCGCTGGGCATGGTCAGCCAAGACCAGCTGCGCGAAGGCCTGACACAGCAGCAACGCGCACCCAACGTGCCGCTGGGCGAGACGCTGGTGCGCATGGGCATCGTCACCCAGGGCCAGTTGCAGACCGCGCTGGTGCGCAAGATGGGCTACCCGCTGGTGAACCTGCAGTTGTTCCCGCCCGCGGCCGACGCCCTTCGCAAGGTCGGCCACAGCGTCGCGCGGCGCCTGCAGGTCATGCCGCTGATGATGCACGAGGGCCGCATCATCGTGGCCATCGACGATCCGATCAGCCGGCACTCGGCGCTCGACGAGATCGAGTTCATCGCGCAGGCGAAGGTGATTCCCGTCATCGGCCAATGCCTGGACCTCGACACCGTGCTGCACACGGCCTACGAGAAGATCGGCGAGCCCGCTGTCGGCGTCGGGGGCGCCTTTGCGGCCAACCTCGACCCCATGCGGCCGCTGGAGTTCGACATGGCCGGCACCACCGAACTGCTGCAGACCCTGGAGCGCGAAGGTCCCGCGGCCGCCCCCACGGATGCGCCCATCGAGCAGTCGGACAACTCGCTGGTGCGCATGATCAACAGCATGATCCTGGAGGCGCACCGCGAGGGTGCCTCCGACATCCACATCGAAAGCTACCCGGGCCAGGAAAAGACCCGCATCCGCTTTCGCCGCGACGGCCTGCTCTACACCTACTTGGAGCTGCCACCGAGCTACCGCGCCGCCATCGTCGCGCGCATCAAGATCATGTGCGACCTGGACATTAGCGAAAAGCGCATGCCGCAGGACGGCAAGATCAACTTCGCGAAGTACTCGCCGCAGCACCGCATCGAGCTGCGCGTGGCGACCATTCCCACCAATAACGGGCTCGAAGACGTGGTGATGCGCATCCTGGCATCGGCCAAGCCCATTCCCATGAGCCAGCTGGGCCTGTCGCCGAACAACCTGGCGCAGCTGACCAAAGCCGTCGGGCGCCCCTACGGCATGGTGCTGTGCGTAGGTCCCACGGGCTCGGGCAAGACCACCACGCTGCACTCGGCGCTGATGCAGATCAACACGCCCGAACGAAAGATCTGGACGGCGGAAGACCCGGTCGAAATCACCCAGGCCGGCCTGCGGCAGGTGCAGATCAACCCGCGCATCGACTGGACCTTTGCCAAGGCGCTGCGGGCCTTCGTGCGCGCGGACCCCGACGTGATCATGGTCGGCGAGATCCGCGACGAGGAAACCGCCAAGACCGCCATCGAGGCCTCGCTCACCGGCCACCTCGTGCTGTCCACGCTGCACACCAACAGCGCCCCGGAAACCGTGACCCGGCTGCTGGACATGGGCATGGACCCGTTCAACTTCGCGGACTCCCTGCTCGCGGTGCTGGCCCAGCGGCTGGTGCGCCGCCTGTGCACGCGCTGCACCACCCCCTCGCCCGCGAGCGCGGAGGCCGTCGAGGAACTGCTGGACGACTACATGCATGCCTTCGGCCCGCAGGAAAAGACGCCGGCCCACCGCCAGGCCGTTCACGACGACTGGCTGCGCCGCTACGGCCACGACGGCAAGCTACACAGCCACGCCAGCACCGGCTGCAAGCACTGCGGCAACACGGGCTTCAAGGGACGCGTGGGCATCCACGAGCTGATGGTGATGTCCAGCACGCTGCGCCGCCTGGTGCAGACCGGCGCACGCGCGGAAGAGCTGCAGCTGGCCGCGCTGCAGGAAGGCATGCGCACCTTGCGCCAGGACGGCATCGAGAAAGTGCTGGCCGGGCACACCAGCATCGAGGAAGTGCGCGCGACCAGCAACGTGTGAACGCGCGGCCCGGCGGCGCTGCACCTACAGCTCGTTCAACGGAATGAAGGGCGCCACCAGCCGCAGCTTGAAGCGCTGCCACGCCGTGGTCTCGGGCGGTACGTCGTAGACGGTTTCCTTGCCGTCGTTGTCCTGCTCGATCCATTCGACGTTCTTGCCGCCGGCGTCCAGCCGCAGGCGGTAGGAGCTGCCCGCGTCCGCGAAGCTGTCCAGCTGGCGGGCCATTTCGGCACTGTCGATGATGAGACCCAGCTCGGTGTTCAGCCGCGCCGAGCGGGGGTCGAGATTCATCGAGCCCAGGAACACCTGCTTGCGGTCGACGATGCCGTTCTTCATGTGCAGCGCGCCGGTGCGATGGCCGAAGATGCCGAACTTGCCGCGCTTCACGCTCAAGGTGGGGCTCAGCTCGTAGATGCCCACGCCGGCCTTGAGCAGCTCATGGATGTGCGGCCAGTAGCCCACGTACACCCAGGGTTCGTCGGTCGACGCCAGCGAATTGGTGAGCAGCGTGACGCTCACGCCCTCGGCCTGCGCGCCGGCCAGGCTGGCGACCGAGGCGTCGGATGGCACGAAGTACGGCGACACCATCTTGATGCTGCTGCGCGCCGTGCGGAACCAGCGGATCACGCCTTCCGTGACGGTGCCCTTGAGCGAGTTCTCGCGCTCGTTCAGGCCCAGCGTCTTGCTGAGCGGATCGAACAGCACCCGTGCGTCGGCCCACAGCAGCGGGCTGAGCGCACGGTCGGCCAGCTCGAAGGGCAGGTTCATCATGGGCACGAGGTCCAGCGGCAGCTCGACGGGTTCGTCGGGCTGCGGGTCGTGGATCTTGCCGTCCGCCGGAATGCGCGGCGCCTGCGGCGGCCTGGCGTCGGCGACCCGCGCGTCGAACTTCTGCCGCAGCTGCGCCTGCGTGAGCGAGGTGCTGGCGATGCGCCCTACGGGGTAGACGACCTCGCTGTTCCAGTAGTGGTCGAACTCGCTCGACAGGTCGCGCACCACCGGGCCGGCCGCGAACACGTCCATGTCGACGAAGTTGCTGCCCGCTGCATTCATCACGTACTCGTCGGCCATGTTGCGCCCGCCCGCCACGGCGGCGGCGTTGTCCGCCACGAAAAGCTTGTTGTGCATGCGCCGATTGACGCGGGCAAAGTCGAAGCCCGAGCTGACGAAGCGCGTGACATCGCTGCCCCGCCCTGCCGGGAAAGGATTGAACAGGCGCACCTGCACGTTCGGGTAGCTGGCAAGTGCGAGCAGCAGGTCGTCCTCGCCGGTGGTGTAGAGGTCGTCGACCAGCAGACGCACGCGCACGCCGCGCAGCGCCGCGTCGCGCAGCGCGCCCATCAGGGCGCGGCCGGTGTTGTCGCCGGCCAGCAGGTAGTACTGCACGTCGAGGCTGCGCGTGGCGAGCCGGGCCAGTTCCATGCGGGTCGCGAAAGAGGTGGGGCCGTAAGGCAGCAGGCGAAAGCCCGAGCGGCCGTCGGGCGGAAGCACCTTCTGCGTGAGGGTGCCCAACGGGGTGGCCTGGAAATCGGTGATGGCGCCGACGGGCTGCGTCGGCACCTGCGGCGGCAGGCTGGCGCATGCAGTCATCCACATCGAAAGAACCAGCAGGCACGCCGCAAGCAGCGGGCGGCCCCACATGTGGGCGCGAAAGGCGCCCTGCCGATCGCGGCGCGGTGCATCGGCCCAGCATGCTGTCGTCATTTTTTCCTGCTCTCGTCTCGGTTGGCGCGCCACCCGCGGGGGATGATCGGGCCGCGCGCATGACGCGAGCCTGACGGTGCCGGGCGGCCGCGTCAATCGTTGCGTTCGGGGTACGTTCGGAGCCGACCGTGTGCAAACCGTGCGGGTCGCGGGGTCCGACAATCGGACGCCCGATGCCCCGCAGGGAATTTTCAATGCCGGCACGCCGGTGCGCGACGATAGACGACCCATGACGAACTCCGCCCCCTCCACGCCCGCACTCATCGACACCTGCACCCAGGCCTCGCTCGCCCTGCTGGAAAGCAACCTGACACCGCACGGCATCCTGGCCGCCACCCGCACCGAGGCGGCTGTCGCACGGCGCTACACGCGCATCTTCGGGCGCGACGCCGCCATCTGCGTGATGGCCATGTGCGGCAGCGGCGTGCCCGCGCTGGAGCAAGGCGCGGTGGCCAGCCTCGACGCGCTCGCGGCGCAGCAGGCGGCCAACGGGCAGATTCCCAAGTACGTCGACCCCGAAGGCCAGGACGCCGACTTCTGGTACCTGGGCTGCATCGACGCCACCTTGTGGTGGCTGATTGCGGTGGACCATGTGCGCCGGCACGGCAGCGTCGGCGCATCGCACTGGCAGGAAGAGGTCGCGCGCGCCATCCGATGGCTGCAGGCGCAGGAGCACCAGCACTTCCGCCTGCTGCAGCAGAACGAGGCCAGCGACTGGGCCGACATCATGCCGCGCTCGGGTTACGTGCTGTACAGCAACGCGCTCTGGTACGACGTGAAGCGCCGCTTCGCGCTCGACCATGCAGAAGAGACACAGCACCACTTCAACCACCTGTTCAACCCGTTCCAGCGCGACCTGCCCGAGTACCACCGCGCGCGCCTGCTGCGGCACTACGCGCGGCGCGGCCGGCGCGACCCCGGGCTGTACCTGAGCTTCGTCAACCTCGCGGTCGTCGGCGACGAAGGCGATGTGTTCGGCAACGTGCTGGCCATACAGAGCGGCCTGGCCGACACGGAGATGGCGCACCGCATCGTGCAGACCGTCAACGCGGCGCGTGCGTGCGCCCCCTACCCGGTGCGCGTGGTGCTGCATCCGCTGTCGCAGCAGCACGAACTGTGGCGCGCCTACATGGGGCGCCACCAGCAGAACATCGTGCACCAGTACCACAACGGCGGGATCTGGCCGTTCGTCGGCGGGTTTTGGGTGATGGCGCTGGCACGGTTGGGCCTGCACGAACAGGCATGGACCGAGCTCGAGCGGCTGGCGCAGGCCAATGCGCTGGACGGCTGGCGCTTCACGGAGTGGTTCCATGGGCGCACGCTGGCGCCGATGGGGATGGCGGGGCAAAGCTGGAATGCGGCGACGTTCCTGCTGGCGAAGCGGGCGTTGGATGGGGACGGGGTGGCCTGGTGACGCCGGGCCTTGCAGGCCGGCGTGCACAATCTGCGGCATCTCGACCCTGACGCCATGCGAATCCACGAACTGAAACGACGCCTGCGGGAAGCCGGCGCAGGCCCCAGCCACGAACAGCGGATCTTGCGGCTGTGGTCCCATGCGCTGCCCCGCGACAGCGGCCGGCGCCTGCCGGCGAGCTTTTTCCCGTCGTCGCTGATGGAGGCGCTGCCCGCCATCGAAGCCGAGCTTGCGGGGCTGGCGCGCATTCACGCCGTGCACCCTGGCGCCGACGGTTCCGAGCGGCTGCTCGTCGCGCTGGCGGACGGCCAGACCGTGGAAAGCGTGCTGCTGCCCCGGGACGGCCTGTGCGTGTCGTCGCAGGTGGGCTGCGCCGTCGGATGCCGGTTCTGCATGACGGGCCGGGAGGGCTTGCTGCGCCAGGTGGGCAGCGCCGAAATCATCGCCCAAGTCGCGCTCGCGCGCATGCGCCGTCCGGTGCGCAAGGTGGTGTTCATGGGCATGGGTGAGCCGGCCCACAACCTGGACAACGTGATCGAGGCGATCGACCTGCTCGGCACGGTGGGCAACATCGGCCACAAGAACCTGGTGTTCTCCACCGTGGGCGACCCGCGGGTGTTCGACAGGCTGCTGCAGGAGCGCGTGCGGCCCGCGCTGGCACTCTCGCTGCACACGACGAAGGCCGACCTGCGCAAGGACCTCCTGCCCCGCGCCCCGAACATGACGCCCGAAGAGCTGGTCGACGCGGGCGAGCGCTACGCGCGCGCCACCGGCTACCCGATTCAATACCAGTGGACGCTGCTGGAAGGCGTGAACGACGGGCCCGAGGAGATCGAAGGCATCGTCCGGCTGTTGTCGGGCAAGTACGGCGTGCTGAACCTGATTCCCTTCAACGCAGTGGACGGCGTGACGTTCAGCCGGCCGTCGTGGGAGCGCTGCGAACAGGTGGCGCGCACGCTGCACGAGCGGGGCATCCTGACGAAGCTGCGCAATTCGGCGGGGCAGGACGTCGATGGCGGCTGCGGCCAGTTGAGGGCGCGGGCGGCCGAAGTGCAGGTGATGTTTCGAAGGGGCTGAGGCCGTCACCGGAGAAATCGAATGAATTCCACAGCTTCACGCCCTGCGCCACGCAAGGGTCTTCATCCATGACATTGCAGAAGAAGGGCAAGTACTGGTACGGCACGACGCCCGAGGACATCGAGGCTCAACTCGTCGCCTACAGCACGCGCAACAGGTACGAGGCCGTCAGGTTCTCCCGGTCTGCATGCGCATGCGGACAGCGTTCGTTCCAGCTCGAAACCGATGAGGACGCAGGCGCGGCCAGGCGAACCTGTGTTCGCTGCGGCGCGGTTCATCTCATGGGAGACAGCGACGAATACGCGAGCGAAGCGGAGTTCGAAAGGCATTCGTGCATCTGCGACGCGGAGGCGTTCGAACTCTTGTCGGGTGTCGCCTTGTACGCGGACAGCAACGACGTTCGTTGGTACTACATCGGCTGCAGGTGCACAAGCTGCCAGCTGGTCGGTGTATTCGCAGATTGGAAATGCGAGGCTGGAGACGCAGACGCGTTCCTGCGCAAGACCTGAGCGGGCAGCAGCGACCGGGGATGCGGCAACAGGCTCGTCACGACGGACATGACGACCCATCGATCATGGCCGGATTCGATGCTCACGCTGGCTCAGGCACACGCGCTCAAAGTCCACCCCACACCTGAATCAGCCCCACCAGGTGGACGACGCCGAACGCCAGGCAAACCACCGAACTCCAGACCCAGAAGGCAGTGAGCCGCCGCCGATCGAACACGAACAACGCCAGCGCCACGAGCCCCCGCAGCAGGTACACCGCCGTGATCGCAGGCAGCACGAGCGCCAGCAATGGCAGCGGCTGCAGCACCCCGGCCCCTGAAAGCGCATACGCCGACCAGACGCCGAGCACGCACGCGATCAGCAGCGTGACGATCGGCGGATACAGATGCCCCGCGGCCGCGCCTGCGGCCATGCGTTCCCCGGCCCCGAAGAACCGGTACCAGGCGGGCCCGCCAAAGATGATGCAGATGTGCAGCAGCGCCGCAATGGCACTGAGCACGGCCCCGGCGATCAAGGGAATGTTGAAGGACAAAAGAAACTTTCAAAAACACGCGAGCGGCCGCAGCACCCGCACCGTGTCGCGCGTCGGCCCGAAGGCGCCGTAGCGCACGCCAAGGCCGCTGAGGGCTTCGACACGTTCGATCCATTCCTGCGGCGTGCCGACGGTGCCCGGCTCGTACAGGGGCTGGGCGGTGTACAGCCGTTGCGTCAGGGCTTGCTGGTGTTCGAGATCAGGCACCTCGCTGCAACGCAACGCGTTCATGCGCGAGCCGTCCGCACCGCGATACCCTGCGCACCATCGCAGGCCCGCACCCTCGACAGCATCGAGATGGCTCGCCACCAGCCCATCGAGCTTCCCCACGGCCTCCAGCGCATAGCGCAGCAGCACCGCATCGGGATGCCCGCGCCGGAACACGCCCTGCCAGCCTTCGTCCGCGTTGTGCGGCTCGGCCAGGAGAGCGTCCAGCGCATGGTCATGCGTGGGCAGCGGGCCGGCGCCGTGCCGGGTGAGGTAGCTGCGCAGCACGCCCAGGTGCTGCACGCGCGCGCCGATGCCCACATCGCGCAGCACCGCCTCGACAGCGCCAGTCGACACCGTGCTCCAGGTCGTGTGGGGATGAAAACCGCGCCACTCGTCGAGCAGCACACCCTGCGCGCCTTCGAACACCACGGTGCCCGGACGCGCGAGCCGTTCGGCGACGCGGTCCGCGCCAGCGGGCGGCGACTGCGCCAGGCACGGCGCCACGGCGTCGAGCCAGCGCTGCGCGAGCGAGTCGTCACGCAGCATGGCGAGTTCTTGCGCGGCATCCGCATGCAAAGAGGCTGCAGCCGCAAACTCGCGCAGCAGCGCGGTGCGCGAGGCCTCCAGTTTCTCGAGCGCGCGAGCGGGGTGAAGCAGATCGCCGTAGCGCAGCGCTTCATCCGGCGAGGCGAGCGCGTGCCGCACCGTCTCGCCGACGCCCACGCCGCAGCTGCCGTGCGCGCCCTCCCCCCGCGTCCATTCACGCAGCCGGCCCGCGGCCTGGTGGAACGGCGTGGTCACGCGGCAGCGCGCGTCGACCAGCAGGCGCGAGAAGGCGTCTTGCACACCCACCCTGCGCAACGCCGCCTCCTCGACGCGCAACGCCGTGGGATGCACCACCACCGCACTCGCCAGCACCGTGCCCACGCCCGCATGGAAACTGCCGGCGCCGAACTGCGAGAAGGTGTGGTGCCGGCCATCGGCCAGCACCACGTTGTGCCCGGCCTGCGCGCCGCCGTTGAAGCGCACCACGGTGTGGGCCTGCAACGCGCCGCACAAATGGTCGGTGAAGCGCCCCTTGCCGCAGTCCCCGAAGCCCAGGCCCAGCAGCGAGACGTAGTGCGTGGCCCCTGCGACGGCGGCGGTCACCCGGCGGTCACCCGACCCTCAGCCGAACAGGCGCTTCCACCACGACGAGCGCGGGTTCGCGGCCGCCGTGGCCACGGCCGGCGGCGCGCGGCGCGATGCGCCGGGGTCGAGCAGCGCCGCGTAGGCGTCCAGCGCGTGCAGCACGCCGCCCACGCGTTCCTTGGCCATGCCGGTGCCGCTCATCACGCCGGCCAGCGCCTCGAGGCTGGGCACGGCCTTCTCGGTGAGGGCGACGATGCCGGCGGCCACGGCGCAGGCGTCGTCGGGCGAGTCCATGCAGATGACGTGATCGCCCAGCAGCTCGCGCCAGCGCCCCTCGCAGCGGCGGCGGCGCTGGGCGTCGGGAATCAGGAAGAACAGGTTCGTGGTCTCGGCCGCGGCGGCGATGACCTCTTCGATGGGAATGTCCTCGTCGAGCTTCTCGCCGATCAGGCCTTCGATCTGGTGGCGCGAGACGGCGGGGTACGGCAGCTCGTCGCCGGTCACGAACAGGTAGCCGCGCTTCTTGCGCTTGACCCAGCAGTCCATGTCGGTGTGCTGCGCCATGACGTAGAAGGCCAGCTCGTAGCTTTCTTCGCCGCTCCCGCCACCGCCGCCTTCGAGATAGCTCCAGGTGAGCCACTGGTCCATGAGGTTGGCGGTCGACTCGAACTGGCCGACCTGCAGCGGCGCGCCGTCGGAGGTGGCGTCGCCGATGGCCATGAACATGAGTTGCGGGTCCGCCACGCCGCAGTCGGTCAGCAGCTTCATGAAGTTGGGCAGCTCGCGGCGCGCCAGGGTCTGCGGAATGTCGCCCATGGAGCCGGTGACGTCGAGGGCGAACACGATGCCCAGCGAATTGGGGTGGTCGGCGTTGTCGCGCGACTCGCGCACCTTGAGCCCGTGCGGGTTCATCAGCGGGTGCGTCGAGCGCTGCGTGAAGACTTCGGCGCCGGGCTTGGCGGCGCGGTCGGCAATCAGCGCCGTGTGTGCGGCGTGCGAGTAGTTTCCATAGCCCATGAATGACCTCCTTGGTGACTGTTGTTCAGGCGCCGGCGCGCGGCGCGGGATCGAAAGGCACGAACCTCGACGGCCCGAAGGCTTCGCGCGAGGCGGCCGAAAGCGCTTGCTCGATGCCCTGCGCGCCCAGGCGCTCGCAGGTGGCGGCGTCTTCGCTGCATTGGCGCAGCAAGGTCGCGAGCGGTGCCGGGGTGTGGGCGCCGAAGCCGGGCTCGCCGACCCCTGCCTCATGCAGGCCATGCAGCACGGCGCGCACGGTCCAGGCGGCCTGCATCAGGTCGCGCGCGACGGCGGCGGTGTGGGCCGGCCCGGTGGCCTGCTGCGCGCGCGACCAGCCGATGAGCAGCACGCCGTGGTCGCGCGGATGCACGAGCGCATGCGCGGGCGACAGGTCGCGATGCGTCCAGCCGGCGCCGTGCACGAAGGCCAGCACCTCGAGCATGCGGCGCCAGAGCCACACGGCGTGGCGCGGGTCGATGCCTCGGGCGTTGGCTTGCTGCACGTCCTGCAGGCTGCCCCAGAAACCGGTCGGGTGGCGCAGCACCAGCGCCTGGCGGGCGCCGTCGCCCAGGCCTTCGGCGAGGCCCGTGCCCAGCGGTTGCGGCAAGCGGCGCGTGAAGTAGGCCGCGCCTGCGATCGACAGGTCTTGCAGGGCCTGCAGCACGGCGGCCTCGCGCAGCAGCACCTGGTTGGCTGCGGAGTCACGCGCCAGTTTCAGCGTGACGCGCTCGGGCAGTGCGCCGAGCCGTTCGGCCAGCAGCACCTCGCTGTGCTCGCCGGTGGCCAGCGGCGCCAGCACGCGGTAGCGCGCACTGCGCCAGGTGAGGATGCGTCCGCCCGGCACGTCGGCGTTGGCCCGCCGCAGCGCGGCGCGGAAGCTCTCGCGTTCGACGGTTTCCGTGCCGCGCACGATGGTGGCGCCGCAGTAGCTGCAGTCGACCGTGCGCCAACGTGCGGCACGCGGCAGCGGCGCGGAGCATTGGGGGCAGCTGAGTGCGAGCAGCGACAGCATCCGGCCGTGCCCTACGCGTCCCTGGGCGTCGCCGGGTCGGGCGATGCCCGCACACGGTCGATGCGGCGGCCTTCGAGCTCGACGATCTCGAAGCACCAGCCGGCGCAGTCGATCAGCTCGCCCACTTCCGGCAGATGGCCCGAGACGGACATCAGCAGCCCGGCCACGGTGTTGTAGCGCCCGCGCTCTTCCTCGGGCAGCTCGCGAATGCCCAGGCGCGCGCGCAACTCCGACACGGGCATGAGTCCGTCAAGCTCCCACACGCCGTCGGGCCGCTCGCGGGCCCAGGCGTCGGTCTGCATGCCGGGCTGCAGCTCGCCGGTGATGGCTTCGAGCAGGTCGCGCGGGGTCATCAGGCCCTGCACCACGCCGTATTCGTCGACCACGAACACCAGCCGGCCGGCGCGCTCGCGGAACTGCTCCAGCAGTTCCATGCCGGTGAGGGTTTCGGGCACGAACACCGCGGGCAAGGCCTCCGGGCCCAGCGCGCCGGGGTGCGCGGACCCCAGGCGCAGCAGGTGGGCCACGCTGATGACGCCGACCACGTCGTCGAGCGAGTTGCGGCACACCGGGTACCAGGAATGCACGAGGTTGAGCGCGGCGGCGTCGGCCACCTTCTGCAGCGCCTGTGGCACGGTGAACGAGGCGTCGAGCCATTCGATGTCGGCGCGCGGGATCATCAGCGACGACAGCCGCCTGTCATCCAGGTGAAACACGTTGCGCACCATCTGGTGCTCGTGGTGCTCGATGACGCCGGCGTCCACGCCTTCTTCCAGGCTGGCCGAGATTTCTTCTTCCGTGACGTGGCGCGCCGCGTTGGCGTCGATGCGCAGCACCTTCAGCATGGTGGCCGTGGCGCCCGCGAGCAGCCACACGAAGGGCTTGGCGGCCTTGGCCAGCCCGCGCATGGGGCGCGACACCCAGCGCGCCACCGGTTCGGGATAGAGCTGCCCGATGCGCTTGGGCACCAGCTCGCCGAAGATGATGGTGAAGAAGGTGATGCAGGTGACCACGCACGCGGTGGACACCACGCTGGCGGTGCCGGCGCCCATGCCCACGCTTTCCATCCACACGGCCAGCGGCGCGGCGAAGGCGGCCTCGCCGACGATGCCGCTCAGCATGCCGATGGAGGTGATGCCGATCTGCACCGTCGAGAGGAATTGCGTGGGCGACTCCATCAGCTTCAGCGCGGCCACCGCGCCGGTGTCTCCCGTTTCGGCCAAGGCCGCGAGACGTGCGCGCCGGCTGGTGGAAAGGGCCATTTCGGACATTGCGAACAACGCGTTCAGCGTGGTCAACAAGGCCAGGAGGAGAACATCCATGAACTGAGGGAGAGAATGAAGGAATGTCACTTTACTTGATTGGCGACCTGCAGGGCTGCGACGCCCCCCTCGGGCGGCTGCTGCAAAAGATCGATTTCTCCCCCAGCCGGGACACCTTCGTGCTGCTGGGCGACCTGGTGAACCGGGGCCCCGATTCGCTCGCGGTGCTGCGCCGCGTGCAGGGCTACGGCGCCTCCGCGCTGAGCCTGCTGGGCAACCACGACCTGCACCTGCTGGGCGTGGCGCACGGCGCGCGCAAGGCCGGGCGCAAGGACACGCTGGGCGAACTGCTGGCCGCGCCCGACAGCGAGGCGCTGCTCGACTGGGTGCGCCAGCAGCACATGGCGCTGCACATGCGCATCGGCACCGGCGACCTGCTGATGGTGCATGCGGGCGTGCTGCCGCAGTGGACGGTGAGCGACACGCTGGTGCGGGCCTCCGAAGTCGAGTCGGTGCTGCGCGGCCCGGCGCTGGGCGAATTCCTGATGACGATGTACGGCAACGAACCCGCGCAGTGGCAAGACAGCCTCACGGGCAGCGCCCGGCTGCGCGCCATCGTCAATGCGCTGACGCGGCTGCGCTTCTGCACGGTTGACGGCGTGATGGAGTTCGAGGCCAAGGACAGCGCCGCCACAGCGCCCGAGGGCTACATGCCCTGGTTCGACGTGCCGGGGCGCAAGACGCGCAAGGCCACGGTCGCCTTCGGCCACTGGTCGACGCTGGGCTGGCTCTCGCGGCCCGACCTGCTCTCGACCGACACGGGCTGCGTGTGGGGCGGCTGCCTGAGCGCGGTGCGCATCGGCGCGACGCTGGACGAGCGCGAGCTGATCCAGGTCGAGTGCGAGCAGGCGCAGAAGCCGGGCAAGACCGGCTGAAAGGCCTCAGAACGCCTGCGTCATCAGCCCGTACACGGTGCGCACGCCGCTCACGTAGTTGCCCATGCGCAGGTTCTCGTTGGCCGCGTGCTGGTTGTTGTCGGCGTTCACCAGCGGAACGATCGCAAAGGGCACCGGCAGCACGCGAACGATCTCGGCGGTGGGCACCGTGCCGCCCATCATCCGGATGCGCACCGGCTCGGGCTGCGTGCCGAAGGTTGCGCCGAGCGCCTTGTAGGCCCACCGGCCCACGGGCGACTCGATTTGCGAGCCCGCCGCGTCGCCGCCCTCGCTCTGGTAGGAGAAGCTCGCAAGTTTGTCGTAGCGCGCGCGGTCCTCGTCGGTCGGCTCACCCTTGACGAGGTGGTAGCCCTGGCGCTCGATGTGTTTCTGGATCAGCTGGCCGAGGTAGGCCGGATCGGAGTCGGGCGTGGTGCGCAGGTCCATCTCGGCCACGGCCTTGTCGGGCACGATGTTGGCCACCTTGTCGCCCACCGAAGCCGCGGCCATGCCGCGCACGTTCAGCGAGGGGTACTGCATCGCTTCCTGGTAGTTCGCACCGACCTTGTCGGTGCGCGCAATGCCCAGGCGGCGCTTGAGTGCGGCCTCGTCGTCGGGCACCGCGGCCATGATCTTGCGGTCGGCCTCGGCGATCTTCACGTGGTCGTAGTAGCCGGCCACCGTCACGCGGCCCTCGTCGTTCTTCATCGAGGCCAGCAGGTTGGCCAGGCGCTGGGCCGGGTTGGGCGCGTAGTTGCCGTAGTGCCCGCTGTGCAGCGGCACCTTGGCGCCGTACACGGTGAGCCGGGCCTCGGCCGCGCCGCGGTTGCCGAACACCAGCGTGGGCCGGTTGGTGGCGTGCATGGGGCCGTCGTGGATCACGATGGCGTCGCAGCGCAGCAGGTCGCGGTGCGCCTGCATCACCTTGCCGATCGAGGGCGAGCCCTTCTCTTCCTCGCTGTCGAGGATCACCTTGACGTTGACCGCCGGCTGGGCGCCCCCGGCCTTCAAGGCATCGATGGCGGCGAGCATCATCATGATCGGCCCCTTGTCGTCGGCGGACGCGCGGCCGAACACGCGCCATTCGGGGTCGAGCGGGCCGCTGAAGAGCGGCGCCGAATCGATCTCCTCCCAGCCGCCGTTGGCCGCCTTGCGCTTGAGCACCGGCGTCCACGGGCTCTTCTGCGCCCACTGCGCGGGAATGACCGGCTGGCCGTCGAGGTGCATGTAGAACAGCACCGTCTTGCGCGCGGGGTCGCTGCCCGGGTACTCGGCATAGAGCATCGGCTTGCCGTCGTTGGGCAGTTGCTGCGTGGTGAAGCCGCGCTTGCGGAAGGCCTGCTCCAGCCACTCGACGTTCTTGCGGATGTCCTCCGGCGAGATGGCGTCGTTGGGCAGGGCCAGCAGCTCGAAGTACTCGCGGTAGGTGGCCTGCGCGTGGCGCTCGGCGTCGGCCGCGGAGAGTTCGCCCGCCCCGGCCGTGCCGGTCATGCAGGCGGCCACTGTCAGGGCCAGGGGGAGCAGCGCGAGCGGGCCGCGCGAGGTTCGGGGCTGTGAAGGCATGGGGCGGGGTCCACTTGGTAGGGTTTCGCGGCAGTCTAGGCAAACCCGGGCGTTTGAACAATTGCCGATTTTCAGCGCAACCTTTGCCTTTTTTGCAACGCAGCCTCCTTGTGCCCGGCGCCGTGGCATCCCCGGCCCAGGACGGCAGGCGGAACTTGTCCAGCGACATGCGCTGGCGGCCGTGCGCATCGAAGTTCCCGGGCGCGAGCCAGCGCTCGAAGGCGGTGCGCAGTGCGGGCCACTCGCTCGCGAGGATCGAGAACCAGGCGGTGTCGCGCGTGCGCCCCTTGTAGACCACCGCCTGCCGGAACCTGCCCTCGTACTGGAAGCCCAGCCGCAGTGCGGCGCGCTTGGAGGGCTCGTTGAAGTCGTCGCACTTCCATTCGTAGCGGCGGTAGCCCAGCGCGTCGAACGACAGCTTCATCAGCAGGTACTGCGCCTCGGTGGACAGGGGCGTCTGCTTGAGGAGCGGCGAGAAATTGACGCTGCCCACTTCGATCACCCCATGGGTCGGGTCGATGCGCATCAGCGCCAGCGTGCCGACGGCACGGCCGCTCTGCTTGTCTACGACGGCGAAGTGCATCGGGTCGGTGCTCTGCGCGGCACGCTGCGCGTAGGCCCGGGTGCTTTCCAGGTCGGCGGGCCGCTCCACGCCCAGGTAGGTCCAGTCGCGGCCGTCGGGCGCCTGCGCATAGGCGGCATGGAGGTCGTCGGCGTGCCTGGCCGCGTCGAGCGGCTCCAGCGTGCAGAAGCGGCCCTCGACGTTCTGGCGCGGCGGCAGGGCGCGCGGCGTCCAATCGGGCACGTCGGGGCCGATGGACTGGCCGAATTCGTTGTGGCGGGCTGGCATGCGGGTGTCTTTCGGAAAAAATGGAAGCGGCGGGGCCGGAGCACGTAAAGTACCCGCAGCGTGGCTCCAACGAAAGTGCCACGAACGATTGATTTCATGGTGCCACGCCCTTCCCTCTCCTCTTCCCCATCTTCCCCCTCTGTTTCTGCCACGGCGCTGCTCGAAGCCTCCCTGCTGAAAGACCGCGACGCCGGCTCGATGCAGCGCCAGTTGCACGAGCGCCTCAAGCGCGCCATCCTCGACGGCAGCCTGGCCCCCGGCAGCCGCCTGCCCGGCTCGCGCGCGCTGGCCGAAGCGCTCCCGTGGGAACAATAAGTTGATGACACTTTGAGCAATATGTTGACGACAAAGTGACAATAAGTGCCCGACATTCCCGGAAGTCAGCTCAATAAGCTAGCAACACAACCCAGCTGCACACTCGCACATAAACTTAGTGACAGACACGACCAAGCTGTACAAAAAATTAGCGACACACATGCATGGACGTCGGCTTGAGTGCATGCAAAATTTGTGTGATCGGCCGAATTGATTCACGAGGTGCAACCGTTGCACGCTTGGCTGAGTTGGACGCGCGCTGACGCAGCGTTTGAGGTCGGGTCAGCACCACAATAAAGCGGTCAAAGCCAACTTCTTCTTTCTTCGAGCTGCATTCAGCCGACGACGAGACTGCGAGGATCCTCGTCGTCACCATGCCGTCTGGTCACACTCGGGCGGTCGACCCGAGGCGCTGGCACGTCAAAATCTTCGTCTTCAAAGTGAAAGCGCTGCGCATACGCCGCTGCGCCGAGCGCCCTCTCCACAGCCATGCGAATCTCTCGCGGCGTTTTCCAGGCAAGACGGCAAACCTGCAGATTGCTCGGCCGCCCGAATCTCGCGCGCAACTGCTCTTGCGGCAGCATTCGTCCCAACGTGGACTCAAAGATGCTGTGGGCAAGCGTCAACCGACCCTCGATGTCGGGCTCCTCAATGAAGAATTCGAGAAAACGCGAGCGAAGCGGTGCGCTGATGGACTTGGCGTCGTTGGCTGTGGCCACATAGGCGACGTAGCTGGCATCGAACTCGAAATCGACGCTCACATCCCTCACCTTCGCCGCGGTGACCGGCTCCAGCAACGACAGCAGCGCATCCACAGGCCGATGGCTGCCGCCAGAGTGAGCGCCCTTGTCCAGCTCATCAAGCAGCACGACAGGATTTGCACTCTTCCCCAAGACAACCAGTTGCCAAAGCGCGCCAGCCGCGGATGTAGACCAATGCCGGTCTGTTCCTCTGAGGGTCGCGTTGGTCTGCGGGCTATCGAAGGCTTGGCGATGGATGGGCGTTTGCAGGACCTTCGCCAGACGCTGCGTGAAGTATGTCTTGCCCACCCCAGGAGAACCGAGCAGCAAAATCGGTTGCAGCACTGTCGGTTGGCCTGACAGCTCGGCAAGTGCCAAGGAGCTCTGGACATTCTGGACGACCTGGGCAAAGTTTGGCATTTCCGTCGCCAGCAGCTGCAATTCCTCGCGCCACCCCAAGGGTCGTGAAGCCGATCTCCAAGGTCCGTTGGCCATCGCTTGCGCAAAATGGCGCAGGTCGCGGGCAACGGCATCCTTGTCTGTGACCGCCGGCCTGTTCTTCAAGGCATCGAAGCGCTCCTGGGCTGCATTCCAATCAAACACGCAGACCGTATCGGGTGGCTGCGGCGGTAGCTCCTTGGGGACTTGGAGCGCTTGCGCAGCCTGAATCGGTGTCTGCGAGCGGGTTAAAGCGCTTGAACTCGCGGTGGGATTTGAGGAAGAGGCACCGTTCAGGCGCGCCTGCTCTGCCAGCTTGGCTGCTGCATATTGCTCCTCTCGTCGGCGTTTTATTTCTAGTGCCTGAAGTCTCAGCCGCTCTGCGAGCTCATCCTGGAGCTGCTCCAGCAGTTCCAATGGCACCAGGATTGGGAACTCCCGGTCGCCACTGGCGCCATACAGCCCAAAACCCACCGGCTCCTGCTCGTTCGATTGAATGCTCATTGTTCTGGCTGACAACGCCACGTAGGCGTCAGTGCAGGCATAGTCACCCTGCCCTGCCGCTTAGAACTTGTCCAGCGCTCGCTGGATGCTCTGCGTCACCGCGCTGAACATGGGAAGACTGAGCCGTTCATAGAAACGCACGGTGGTGCCCAACTTGGCGTCCTGAAGGACCTCGCCGATACGCCGGCCGCCATGGCACAGCGTCGCGGTCTCCGGCTTCGGGTTGAATCTGCGGTACCTCGGAGCAGCACGCCCCTCGATCAGGGCCTCGTAGATCTCGGCAGAACTCATCTGCGGGCAGGCGCTCAGTCGAGCTCGCACCTGATCGATTGCCGCCACCATGCCGTGTTGTTCGACCAGGTCGCTCAGCGGCTTGGCCCAACGTGTCTGCAGTTCGGTTGGAGAAGCAAAAATGCTGACGATTTCCTGCGGGAGTCTCGCCAACGCGATCGTGCGGCTGACGGTTGCCGGGTCGCAACCCACCTTGTCTGCGAGTTGCCGCATGGACGGGAACAGCCCCTGGTCAAGCGCGCGCGCGCGTACACCACACCCTGCTCCCATGGGGAAAGATTCTCCCGCTGCCGGTTCTCGCGGTCCATCTCGGCAAAGAGCTGGGCATCGCCTAAGTCCTCAATCATTGCGAGGACAGGCAACCCGAGTTCAAGGCATGCGCGGTGCCGACGATGGCCATAGACGATCTCATAGTGCGTCACGGGTGCCCTGCCCTCGGCTTCTGCATCCGTTGCCCCGCTCAACGCCGTGGGGGTCGCCGACGATGAGGCGAAGCGTCTGACCTTGATCGGCTGAATGTTGCCGCCAGCCGAGCGAATCTCCTCCTTCAGGGCCAAATAGCGCGGTGTCTCGAACGCGCTTGCGTGGCGATTCGCCCAAGCGGAAGGATGCACGCAGCTTGCCTCAAGGCAGCGAACGGGCAGCGCGCCATCCAGCGCAATTTCCTCGTTCATGTGCCTGTCCCAAAAGCGCTGAGTCTGATCAGGCAAATCGATCATCAACTTCACGACGGCGCCGCGCGCACGAGGAGCAGAGGCCCCTGCTTCGCTGTCTTGCAAAGACTCGTTCAGTGCCTGCGCCATATCCCGAACCCGTTTGCCCATCTGCTTCCTCTGTTGTGAGGCGCCGAAGCCACTGCGTCGACACCCAAGCTCTGGCGAGCTCGCTTCAAAAAATGCTAGCAAATAAACAATCTGCCGGGTCGTGAATTTCGCGCTGAGCGAAATCGAAGCGCCTGGCGTGGGTCTTTGGCGCCTTGCCCAGAGCGGCGCTCCCACTGTCGAGCGCTTCCGAACGCCGCCCCTTCAGCCACACGCCAGCGACCTGAACGCAGGCTACGGCACGCCCCTTAATGCGACTTTCGCATATCCGATATCCGAATTGAGCCTACGAGCCACAAGGAAGTGGTTCATGCAAAAGACAATCTACAGCCGCGAAAACCGGCTCTTGCTCAAACTGTTGAAGGAATTGAGGACGGCGCGAGGGCTCACCCAGGCTGAGCTCGCCAAACGCACCAAGATGCTGCAAAGCGACATCTCAAAGGTCGAAACGGGCGTGCGACGGGTGGATTTTGTCGAGCTCAGGCATTGGCTGATCGCGCTGGACCTGGATATGCCGGCCTTCGTGGCAGAGTTCGAATCTCGTCTTCCCATCGCGCTGCCGTCACGACGCTCGTAAATCCTATCGACCGGGAGGCGTCGGCACATTGCACCGGCAAGAATGGCGCCCAGTCCATCGAAATGGCGTCGGCCCAGCACCGGCAGCACGTGATGAAGGGCCACGATCAGTGACAGATCAGGGCGGTCCCGATGTCGCCCGAGTTCTGCCCGTACGTGTATCCCTTGTTCCATTCGCTCATGCTGACCGGCGTGCGCTGGTCGAATCTTGCCGCGGCGCGCTGGGACGAGAATGACCTTGCGACAGCTTGTGAGTGATTCCGAAAGACGAGAGCAAGGCGGGTCACGAACTGGGTCTGTATTTTTGCGCGGAGGCCGTATAGCTTCTCAGGGGGGCAAACGATCAGGACGCGTGGGGCCTTCCCTGCCTCGAATGAGGCCGCGTGCGGGCACCTAGTTGACGCCCGCTGTCCTGGAATGCGGTACTGAAACTGGCCAGAGCCACGGGACGATTTAGACCACATCACCTCCCCCGCAGGTTCAGTTCGACCCTTTGTAACAGGGGCACCTTCGCCGCCCGCGTGGAAGATGCTCGGCCATGGCAGCGTCGCCACCACCGAGAAGCACTCGGGGTTCACAGCGAGGAGCCCTCGAAAAAGTCACCGGAGCGCGTCAAGGGCGGGGCCGATTGCGCCCTTTAGTGTCCTGTGTCATAAATCTTTACCAACAACGAGGAGCGAGACATGGCTTTGATTTCGAGCGCTGACCTTCAGTACAAGGACTACCGTTGGACTGCAATCAGCAGCAACGACGACCCAAGAGTGACCGGGAAGCCCGACTCCACGCTGCTCAATCGGCACGAGGGCTACGAGGTACTTCACTTCTTGAACCGCTTATCCAAGGACAAAGCGGGCGCGCTCAAGGGCGAACGTCTGATCAGAAACCACCTTCCAGGAGAAGTACGCAGCCACGCCAACGTTCTGAAGTGGCTGATCGACAACTGGACCCGCTACAACTAGTCGTTGAACACGCGCAGCTGTGCCGGTGAAGGTCGGCAAGCAGATTCTTCGGGTCGACCTCCTGGCGCAGATTCCTCGATCTCCATGTTCAGCGCCGTGTGATCGGCGTGTGTGCAGGTCCAGCCAAGAGCAAGCTCCCACGCTGAACCTGGAAATCGACACTTGCCTGAGACCTTAAGCAGCTCAGTCGCCCTTCGAATCTGGCGCCAGACGCCTTTGCAAGGACTGAACCAGTTCGTTTGAAATTCGCTCGCGCTCGGCTGCACGCAGTTCGGCCGCATCAAGCGCGGCAATGTTCCTAGCGTTGGCCGATTCGAGTTCTCGACGAAGCTCGGCCTCTGCGGCTCGGCTTTTGCTGAGCGCGGTGCGCTCTACAACCAGTGCGGCGGCGAAAGTTTCTTCGAGATCGATCCGCTCGCGCTGGGCCTTAAGCAAGTCGGCCAAAGCCGACTGGGCCGCCGAGCGCTCCCGCTCGACCTCACGCAACAGACTCTGTTCACGGTCGGAAAAACGAGTCTGGGCTTCGCTGGTGGCCGATTCGGCGTCCTCACGCGTTTGCTCAAGTGAGCGACTTAGCGCACTTTGCACAGTCTCAGCCTCGGCCAGCCTGAGGTCGAGCTGGTCGACCTCGCGCTTACTATCATGACGCAGCCGCACAGCCTCCTCAAGTTGGCCCCGCAGGGCTGCGAGCGCGAGATGTGCCGATGCCAGCGCGTTCTCGAGACCGCCGCGAGCATGCTCGAAATCTGCTCGCTCCAGGTGCAGTTTCACACGCTGGTACTCTTGCAGGGACGAAGGTTTGTCCCTCACCTCGCTCTCGCGTCGTGGTTCGTCCAAGAGCGCGCTGTTCACGCCAACCGCCTCGCCTTTGAACTCCCTGCGCGCCTCGCCTTGGGCAACATCCCACAGCTTCATAGCAAGGTTGGCAACGCTGAGAGGCACTCGCGTATCCAGGGCCCGTGACGCCACCTTGGCCACGGTGGCTTGCAGTTCGATGGTGCTGGCGTCACCGACTCGCAACTGCGCCGGCTGCTTGACCAGGCGCTTCCCCAGCGTGGCAAGCCAATGATTGAGTTTGGGGCCAATGGTGTTAGGGGATCCGCTGCCCAAGGTTTCCCTGATGCGTGCGATGGTCGGCTGCACGCCTTGAGCAATCCACCCGTCGGCAGCGCGACACACGTCCTCCATTTGAACGCCGCGCGGTCCAGGACGGCTCACAGTATCCCTGGGCTGCGCTTCAGCTCCGCGGTCCGCGAGCGCATCGGTGCTTTCAGAAGGCGTCGGTGGCGGCATGCCGGCCAGGCGGGTGCCAAGAGCTGCCACCCAGCGATCGAGCATGGGACCCATGGTGTTGGGCGAACCGCCTCCCAGCGCCTTGCGGAGGCGATCGATGGTCGGCCATTGACCGCTAACCAGCAAGTGGTCGGCAGCGTCCCAGAATTCCGACTCGCGCAAGGGCGCGCGTTTTCTTCGCGGCGGCTGCGGTTCGCGCTGACGAGAAAGGCTCGGCAATTGCTCCGCTGAAACCCCTGGAGGCGGCCCGACTAAGCGGGATCCCAGCGAGGCAAACCACATGTCAATGAGGCGGTTGGTATAGGTCAGCGAACCTCCGTCGAGCTTGTGGCTCAGGGTTTTCGGCGAGGGAAACTCCCCCGCAAGCGCCATAGCTTCAACGACTTCGAGATGTTTGCGCTCCAGCGAATCAGGCTTTTCACGTTCACTGACAGCTGCTCCCTGCTCCAGCACCTGTGCTTCCGGCGCGCTCGCTGATGCGGGCAGCCCGCTTTTCAAGCGAGGCCCAACGCTCTTCGGCCACTGCGGGCCACATCTCGTTCATTTTTTCTCCTGTTGCTCATTTTTGGCCTGCGGTCCACGCTGACTGCTCACCCCCGACCGCTGGGTCCGGCGAAAACCTATTTAATGATGCTTTCTTATCTTTTTAAGAGTAATATAAGTCATAAATTCAACCGACGGGGACTATAACCATGCTTATAAGACCTGCACTTCCAATTTGGAGCCAGTCGTGACCATTTTGAGTAAATCCATCCCCCGTTACCAAGCGGGCGGCGGGAAACGGCCCAGGGGCCGACCCGGGGTGCAGATCGACGATGTCACTCGCGCGGCGGATGCGCTGATTGCCCAGGGCCTCAAACCAACCATCGAAAGGGTGCGTCGCGAACTTGGCGGTGGTTCGCCCAATACGGTGAGCGCACTGCTCGACGAGTGGTTTGCAGGCCTTGCACAGCGGCTCATCGGCCTACAGGCTTCTGACACGCAACCAAGCGAAGGCACCGCCCCGGTTTCGGTCGTGCAGGCCGCCCAACAGTTCTGGGACGTTGCGCGTCGCGAAGCAGAGCAGGCTCAGGCGCAGAAGTCGGAGGCCGCGCGCCAGGAAATCAAGCAGGCGAACGAGGCACTGGCCAAGCGAGAAAGCGAACTGCGCGAATGGGACGCCACCCTGGAACGGACCCGCGCCAAGATTGACGAGTCGCTAGCCTCGACGAAACAGGCCATGGCCAGCTTGGAAGCCAACATCGCCCTGCGCGAACGCGAGTGCGAGCGCCGGATCAACGAGTCAGACGGCGAGGTGCGGCGTGTAAGAAAAGCCTTGGAGACGGTGCAAGCTAGCGTCCAGGCATTGCGTGAAAAGGCCGAGCTCGAAATCGTGACGCTGCAGCGCGATCGAGACAAGGCACTGGAGCGCCACATCGGTCAGGAGCGCCGACTGCTCACAGAGATTGACCGCGAACGTGGCTTGACCCGGCATGCCCAGGTGGAGCTTGAGAAGGCGAACAAGGCAAGAGCTGCGGAGCAGGAAGCAACGAAGGCGACCCAAGTCGCGCTGCTCGAGCTCGAGTCAACGCACCGAAGCGCGGAGGCTGATTGGGCACGGCGACACCACGCGAGCAGCCTTGAACTGGCCGAACAGCGCGAGCGCGCGAACATGGCTGAACTACGCGTAGCCGATTTGGCTGAGCACCTGCATCGGCAGCAAGAACAGTCCGAAAGGGAAATTGCACAGATGCGTGAGAACCTTTCGGTTGCCTCCGCATTGCTGCAGCGCAAGCAGCGGGCAGTTGCGACGAAAACTGCTGTCTGACTCTCACTGGCACCAGACCGACGGCGTCCGGACTCTCGACACGCGCATCATATGCTTCGTGATAGCCTGAAGCTTCTCTGCGGACAGCTTGGCCGCCCTGCTAAAACTGGGTGAACATAGGGCACTAAGATTCGCGCCGCGTAGGGCGTCCATCAGGCGGACGACACGTTGCCGACCTCGATCTGATCGCTTCAAGCATCCGTGAAGAGGAAATGTGCGCGCTGCTGTCCGCATGCGGCGTGGCCCCCGTGCGCAACCAGCGCGGCTTGGAGCTTGATCTTCGCTTTGATATGGTCCAAGAGTCGCTTGTCGCCGAACTAGCGGATGCGGGGGAAGCTGCCGATCGGGATTCCGACGACACGCCGCGATACCTCTATGAGTTTCCGATGTTCGGACGGCTGGAGGTTCAGCTGCCGGAAGGCTTCATCGATGTGTCATGGCACAAGAACACCTGCCCATCCTTCGAATTGCCGAGCGCTGATAAACGGCGGAGGGGCCTTTGCTCACGCTGTTCATCGACTACAAGGACCAGGACCAGCGCGAATGCGACGACGCCCCGCGCTTCTTCCTGTACGCCGGCAGCGACTTGGAGAACCGGTTGGTGGCCACCGAAGACTGGTCGCAGGTGCAACAGTGCATCGCCGCGAAGCGTGCGGAGCTGGGCATGCCACTGCCCGCTTCCGCCTCGCCGAACGCACCCGTTCGGAATTGACGGCCGTATCGCTCAACAAGGGGTGGCGTGTGTGCCACCCCTTTCGGCGCGAGCCTTATCCCCTGAAGGTGAGGCGCTTCGCGCAGTTGCAGCAGTCTCGCTTCGCGATGTTGGCCGGCCCTGCGGGCCGGGCGCCATAGCGCCCACCGTCTCGCGCCCCACTCGGCGGCGCCCTTCTTTGACCCCAGCTACGAAAATAGGAATGCCGCCATGTTGAGCGCTTGCCCCCTGAATTTGTCAAAATCACCAGTCCGGGCGCGCGTGCGCCTCAAATGGAGAATTGCAATGAAGTGGACCCAAGAGCAGGGAATCGCGTTTGAAACTGCGCGCGAGTGCATCACGGCGCTCATGGCAATTTTCACTGCTGATCTGGTTCAGGCAGAGGCCGAACACGGTCCTGATTCCAGGCAAGCCCTCGCAATCAACGCCGAGATCACCACTCTCTTCAAGGAGCGATCGGCGCTGACGCCTACCGACGTAGAGGGCGTCGCGCGCACTCTCGCCGCCTACGCTCCCTTGGTTCGTGAAGGTCTGGCCGAGCGTCGCAACAAGCAACTGCTGGCTGCCTGATCGGTGGAACTCGACCGCCAGAAGCACTGCCTCCCTGAAGCAGACCACCAGAGAATTTTCGAGCGTTCCATCCTCCCACGGCTCTTTGCTGATGCCGCGCGCGTGGACGATCCTGTTGTCGTGCTGTTTGGCGGCCAGCCTGGCTCCGGCAAGAGCGCTGCCATCGCCGACGCGCTCTCGGTGATCAAGGCGCACGGCGGCGGCGTGGAAATCATCGGCGATGACCTGCGCAGCTTTCATCCAAAATACGAGACTCTTCTCGCTTTAGACGATCAAACGGCCGCGTTCTATACGGACCTCGACGCGGGGCGTTGGGTCGAGAAGGCCACGTTCCGCACAGGGGGGGTGCCGTGCGAATCCTGCTAATCGAAAATGACCCCTTTCTGTTAGTAAGCGTTCAGAACGCTCTAACAGCGCTGGGCTATCCCATCGACCTTGCGTTTGACGGCTTGGAAGGTCGGTACTTGGCGACTGAGGGTGATTACTCTCTGGTGCTGCTGGACGTTGCCCTTGCGGGCCCCGATCTGGCTGTCTTACAGGCCATCCGACGGATCAAGCAAACACCTGTGCTGATGCTCACCACGCGTGACAAGGTCGAAGATCGCCTCAAAGGCTTGCAGCTAGGCGCGAACGACTACCTTGCCATGCCGTTTTCTGAACTAGCGCTGCAAGTACGCGTGCAGGCACTTTTGCAGCGACGTACGCCGCAGGAGACCAGTCGGCTAGGACTCGCCAACCTCGAGGTTGACATCCTGCGCCGCCAAGTCGCGCGCCAAGGGGTCTCGATCAAACTTTCGCCCAACGAATTTGACCTACTTGCAGAACTCTTGCAGCGTGCAGGCAAACCGGTCTCTCGGGAGATCCTGGAACAGCGTGTTTGGCACACAAGCTTGGACAATGAATCCAACACCTTGGAAGTTACGGTTCGCCGGTTGCGAAAGAGACTGGATGATCCGTTTGACACGAAACTGCTGCACACAGTGCGAGGGGTCGGTTACATGCTTGCCGATCCTGAGGGATAGCGGGCGTTCTGGGCTGCGGAACGGCCGCCCGATCAGCGCGGCGTGCGGTCCTCGATTGGGGGCCTTCTTACGTCGAGTGGCCACGGTGATCAGGATTGGCGTGAGACCTTCCGCACCAGAAAGGCCGATGCCGAGAAAAGACCTTTCCAGGTAGCTGGGTGGCGTTGCTGGCCCGCGGGGTTGGAAACGATCAGACTGCGGTGTTTCGCGGTAATGCTGCAGTGGACGTGGCCGACGAGCCGCACCGCGCTCAGAGCGGGTCCCAGCGCGAGGTCGTGCTGAGCGAACGAAAGATGGGCGCCGCGTTGTCGGGCGAGATGCCAAAGAGTCCCATGTCGGACAAGGGCCCCAGAGTTGCTTCGATTTCCGGATCCCAGGTCAGCATTGCCATGGACCACTGCGGAAAAGCGCGTGCGGCAACGAAACGAGTCTCAAGGACCGACAGACCGCAATGTCGCTGATCTTCAATGATGGCAGCCATGACGTGGTGAATGGCTGCCTCGTCACCCTCAAGATATTGCATATAGGCACCCCGGAGATGGCATAGTGCGCCGGTGATCCCCACCGCATAGTTCTTGCGCCGGGAAGTTAGCAGGATGTCGGTGATGTCCGACCCTGAAGGATTCTTTGACACGCTCCGGTAGATTAGTCGGATCAGCATTAACAAATTGTCGGTGAGGGCCAAGTTCAGAGAGCGCTTGCATACTGCCGGAGGATTCGCATGACGCCTTCGTTAGAACGACGCTCACGAATACGCACTGCGTCGCCGACCGGGCGCCCGCCCAGCCATACGCGCCCTCGTCTGGCCCGATGGCCAGGGCGGCCCTAGCGGCGCTACCTCACTGACGTCGCGGCGCGCCAGGCGAGTCCACCCCCTCCGTCAGCTTGGCGCAGGAGCCGCAAATCGAATTCGTCCGCAGGCTTTGACTCCAGGTTACTGACCCGCAGCGCTGACGACTCAGCGCCGTGTGGTCCGGCAGAGTGCTGCCTGAATTCTTGACGGTGCCAGCAGTGTAATGAGGGATGGGCCCCGAGAGCTTCTCCTTAGGATAACTCGTTTCGCAAAGGGCAGCAGGGTTGGAAAAAAGCTACCGACTAAAAACTTAGGCAATACAAAAGAACGCAATTAGTAGGTTGAGAGCGCGACTTTCAGCTAGGAGCTCAGCTTGCTGCCACAGGCGCCAGCGGGGACTGGGTGCGGGTGCGGGTGCGGGTGCGGGTGCGGGTGCGGGTGCGCTTCGAAGGGGAACTTAAAACAATTCCATTTCCCCTCACGATCTAATACTTGTGAAGAGTTCCTTATCAGTTGAGATGCGGCCGAGCAAAATTTGCTGAAAACGTGGTTTACGCCCGTTCTAATTCAAGTCTTGTTCGAGTGCTCTTCGGCCGAGCGGAGTAATGCTGACCACCAGCACTGCTCCCCGCGGTTCGGTGTCGCCTTCCTGTCCGTTGTAAACCAACCCGGCTTCTAGAAAGCCCGCGGCAGCCAAGATTTGAATTTTTTGTGTGCGAGCAGAATCTTCCAGGCCCCAAGATGCCGACACCTCAGGAGTTCGCCCAGTCGGCAGCGCAGTCCGACGGCTACGAAATGGCCGCGGCTCAAGACGCCCTGGCCCAGAGCCGCAGCCCCCAGGTGCGCACGTTCGCGGCGCAGATGCTTGCCGATCACGCACGTATCGAGCAGGCCCTGCGCGATGCGGCGGTGGCCTCTGGACTGGCACCGCCGCAGCCGCATGTGGGTGGTGACCAAATGCGCTTCCTTGCGAGTCTGCAAAGCTTGCGCGGCTCCGATTTCGACCGCGAATACGCCCGTCAGCAGGTGCTGGCACACACAAGCGCTTTGACCACGATGCGAGGCTACGCGGCGAATGGTTCCGACCCGAATTTGCGCCGCGCGGCGGCCTTCGTCGTCCCAATCGTCGAGCGACACCTGCTGTCGGCGCGCCAGATGAAGGATGTCCTCGGCGGAGGCTAATGATCTACGTGGCGCCGGTTGGCTCTCAGGAGTTGAGTAGCTCGGCGACCTCATAGGCACTCAAGCCGCGGACGGCCGCTACACGCTCTAACTGCGCGGCACCGGGGCGCGCCTTGCCTTGCTCCCAGTGATAGATGGTCTGGCCCGAAACCCCCACCAACTGCCCGTAGCTGGCGGCCGAAAGGCTCACCTTCGCACGGTGTGCAGCCAGTCTGGCAGCGCTGAATCGGCGTTTGCTTGCGTCTGCGTTTTCAGGGGCGTCGGCGGTCGTGCCGCGAGCCGATCCCTTCGCCACGCGGCGCAGCTCCTTCTCAAGGGCGGCCACCTGACGGCGCAGCTCGGCTATGGCGGAGCGGTAGGACGTCGAAGCCTTCTTTAGCGTTTCGATCTCAATGCGAGCTTCCTTGCGAGCGACCCGGGAAATTTCACTTTTTAGGAGGGATGCGATGTTTGGCATGGCCGCGTTGTGCCGCCCAGCAATCCGCGGTCGCTGGTCTACGCGATAGCAGCGCCGTATGAGCCGGCGTTTGCCTCCAAAGCCAACCTGCGGCTTGTTTTCGTCCGTGGCCGGGTCAATGATGTCCGCCGAGGGCGGGGACGCCCATAGCGTCACATGTAAGCCGACTTGCTAGGCAGAGCAGCCGAACCTACAGAGCCATCCTCCCGTTTTCCCCTGTCGCACATTCGTAGGCGCTTGTAAGGGCATTCGCACCACGCCAAGCCCTTTGCATCGCGCACGGAAGAAACGCTAGAGGCCTCGCCGAATCCGTTTCCGAAGAAACCTTGCGTCTCCGGCCTACAGATCGCCGATCCGAGGGCGTGCATTGTGAACTTTTTTGGGGGACATTCCCATGTCGGACAACACTAACCAAACCGGACTCGACCGCAAACTCATTTCGCTCAGAGAGGACTATGAAGTCCGGGACTGGACAAAGAGTCTGGGTTGCACGCCGGACGAGCTGCGTGAAGCCGTGAAAGCGGTCGGCAACTCGGCCGAAAAGGTCCGCGAGTACTTGGCGAAAAAGAAGTAGTCGGCGGGCGTCATGCCGAAGGCCGATGCGCTGTCCGTTTACAAAGCGAAGCGCAATTTCGCCGTTACTGCCGAACCTGCAGAGGGCGGTCTGGCTAACCCTGACGCGCTGTCGTTCGTGATCCAGAAGCATGCCGCCTCTCGGCTGCACTACGACTTCCGCCTCGAGCTGGATGGCGTCATGTTGTCCTGGGCTGTGCCCAAAGGCCCCAGCTTCGACCCGAAGGAAAAACGGATGGCCATCCACGTGGAGGACCATCCGATTTCCTATTCCTCCTTCGAGGGCACCATTCCACCGAAGCAGTACGGCGCCGGCACAGTGATCGTCTGGGACAACGGCACTTGGGAGCCGGTCGGCGATCCACGCAAGGGTCTAGCCGCCGGAAAGCTGGTGTTCAGGTTGCGGGGCCAGAAGCTGGAAGGGCTGTGGGAGCTTGTGAAGATTGCCAAGGGTGGGGAGCGGCAGGAACCGTGGATCCTTTTTAAGAAGAAAGACGAATTCGCGCGGCCGCACTCGGAGTACGACGTGGTCACCGCCCTACCCGACAGCGTGATTTCCAAGCCTTTGAAAAAGGCTGCAGCAGCGCCTGCAGCGGCGGGGAAGCGAAAGACTGCCAAGCCTGCAGATCCGCTGGCCAGCGCGCGCAAAGCTGATCTACCCGCCAAGATCGGGCCCCAACTCGCCACGCTGGCCGCCGGCGTCCCGTCGACGGGAGACTGGCTGTACGAGATCAAGTTTGACGGATACAGGCTCATGGCTCGCATCGAAGAGGGCAAGGTGGCTCTCATCACCCGCGGTGGGCATGATTGGGCGCCCAAGATGCCAGGCCTCGTCGCCGAGCTCGGTGAGCTCGGCCTGAACTCGGCCTACCTGGACGGTGAAATCGTGGTGCTCGGCGCCAATGGCGCGCCGGACTTCAATGCCCTGCAAAACGCTTTCGACCGGCGCAAGGGCGCCGAGCAGATCGTGTACTTCGTCTTCGACGCGCCATTTTTCGAAGGGGCTGACCTCCGGGAAGTGCCGCTGAAGGAGCGTCGCGCGCTGCTGCGCGATTTCTTCGAAGAGCGCGCTTCTGAGCACGTGCGTTTCAGCGCTGATTTCCCGGCCGACCCAGCTTCGATTCTGAAGTCCGCGTGCCAGATGCAGCTGGAAGGTGTCATCGCCAAACGGGCCGACGCGCCGTATGTGTCGCGGCGCAGCGAGACCTGGCTGAAGCTGAAATGCAAGCTCCGTCAGGAATTCGTCGTGTGCGGGTATACGGACCGGACGGACAACAGCGCGCAAATTGGAAGCTTGCTGCTTGGCATTCATGACGATCAAGGCAACCTCGTCCCCGCGGGCAGTGTCGGGACCGGCTGGAGCGGCGACGAAGCGGCTGAATTCAAGCGGAAGCTCCTACCGCTGGCTGTCGACGGATCACCATTCGACAAGGGCACCTCGAAGCCGGGTCGATGGTCCAAGCGCAAGGTCGGGAGCGAGCAGTGGGTGAAGCCGGTCATCTTGGCGGAGGTATCGTTTGCCGAGTGGACCCCTGATGGTCAGGTCAGGCATGCATCCTTCATCGGGCTGCGCGACGATAAGCCGGCAAAGGCCATCGTGAGAGAGCAACCCAAGGTGATTGGCGCGCCAGCTGGCGCGAGTGCCCCTGGCAACAGGGCGGGGTCCCGCACCAGTGCAAGCGATGGCGGGAGAACTATCAAAGTAAGTCACGGCGAGCGGGTGATCGACGCCACCACTGGTGTGACCAAGCTCGACTTGGTGCGGTATTACGAATCGGTTGCCGATTTCATCCTGCCTCACCTGAAAGGCCGCCCCTGCTCGCTAGTGCGCGGGCCTGCGGGCGTCACGGGGCAACTGTTCTTCCAGAAGCACGGTGAAAAAATCGGCATTCCCGGCATCACCGAGTTGCCGGAAGCCCTTTGGCCTGGGCATACGTCGCTGCTCGAGGTGGGCAACGCAAAGGCGCTGGTCGGCGCGGCGCAGATGAACGTGATCGAGTTCCACACGTGGAATTCGACGGCCAAGGCCATCGATAAGCCGGACCGGATGATTTTTGATCTTGATCCCGGCGAGGGGACGACCTGGGAGCACATCCAGGAGGCGGCGACGCTCATGCGAACGATGCTTAGGGCCCTCGGCCTGGAATCCTGGCTGAAGACAAGCGGTGGCAAGGGGCTGCATGTCGTCGTGCCCCTGGCCCCCCGCTACGACTACGACACGGTAAAGGGTTTTTCTCAAGCCATCGTCCAGCACATGGCTCGGACGATTCCCATGCGGTTCGTGGCCAAGAGCGGCCCGAGCAACCGAATCGGCAAGCTTTTTATCGACTACCTGCGAAATGGCCACGGCGCGACCACGGCCGCGGCGTTCTCCGCACGCGCGCGGCCGGGCCTGGGAGTGTCGATGCCTGTGAGTTGGGACGACCTTCCCAAGCTGAAGAGCGGCGCACAGTGGACCGTGCGCACCGCGCGCGAGCACCTGTCTTTCCAAACCTCGGACCCGTGGGTCGGTTATTGGAAGACGCGCCAGCCGCTGGCAGAGGCAATGAAGCTGTTGCGGTACAAGCGGTGATTGGCAGCCGGATGCCAAGAGGACGCTATGCCATTGGACAGCCTCGGAGTTCGCCAGCGTTCGCGTCGAAAGTCAGCGTCCCGGCGTGCTTGCACGCTGGAAAGCGCGTTGGCGTGCGCTGGTCCGTTTTCTTTCTTAGCCCCAACGTGGGACACATGAGGATTTTTGCCATGCCCGAAGCAGATTCAGACATTCCCCTCCCCAAAGCACCTGAATCGAATCGAGCAGTTCTGCAGGCGCTCGCGGAGCGCGTCGGACTTCTCGTTCCCGGGGCGTCGCTTTCGCACCAGCACATCGCGTTTGCCGAAGGCGTTATTGATCTGGTCAAAAAGGGCCGCATCGGTGGAGGCCAGCCCACATGAAGCTGTCTCATCTTTCGCTCACGGTCATTGAAGATCCGGACCACCCCGACCGCTATCACTGGATCCTGTTCGAAGCCACTCGCCATGAAATCGACCAGATCAGAGAGTTTGCCGCGTCCGAAGAAACGTTCGGATCTGCGCAGTCTGCATTTGATGCCGGGGCGCAGCGCTGGAGGGCCGAAATGTCGAAAGAGGACGAAGACGCCGATCCGGTCGGCGACGGTGGCATCGATCCCGACATCGACGCGACCTGAAGGCTCGGCATACTGCCGGCATGTCTTCTCCGTCATTACCGCTTGTCTACCTCGCAGGTCCCGATGTGTTCCGCTCCGATGCCGCCGAGTACTTCCGCACGCTAAGTCGCGCGTGTGATGAGTTCGGAATGGAAGCGTTGGCGCCATTCGATGCGGCCCCCAACCCTGGCACACCGAAGCAGATCTTCGAAAAGAATATGCAGATGCTGCGACGGGCAGACGGGATGATTGCGAACTTGGCACCCTTCAGAGGCGCGGAGCCGGACGCTGGGACGGTCTTCGAAGTCGGGGCCGCTCACGCACTTGGCATCCCCGTCGTCGCATACGGCGTTGGTGCTGGAAGCTACTCCGATCGGGTACGGGCGCTCTATGGCGCGATTGCCGATGAAAAGGGCGTGCTTCGCGACTGCGCTGGCCAGTTGGTCGAAGACTGGGGCCTCCCCATGAACCTCATGCTTGCCTGTGCCGTACCCATTGAAGATTGCCCCGCTGGCGCGCTGAGGAAGCTCCGGGGATTGCTGCTTGCTGGGAGGCTAAACAGCTGACAAAAAAGTGCCCAGGGAAGCCTGGGCACAATCCTTTCACCGTCCAGGAAAGGACCGGCAGCAGGGAGGAGAAATGCCGGTCGTGCAAGGATCTGGTTTTGCAGCTACGAACCCCCGTCGGACAAAATGCTTTCTTTCCGCCGGTCGTCTTTCCTACACCCACGACCGGTGCGCAGCTTAGCTTTCGCAGCATGGTTTTGCATGCATTGCTCGTCGAAGACAACAAGGTAATCCGCGACAACCTCATTCCGACGCTCGAGGCTTTATCTGAGGCACGCGTGGACGGCGTCGCCGAAACAGAAGCTGATGCCATTGCCTGGCTCGACTGTCACGATGATTGGGATTTGGCTGTGGTGGACCTGTTCCTTCGCGAAGGGTCCGGCCTCGGGGTGCTTGCAAGCTGCGCAAATCGACGTGCGGGCCAGTGCGTCATCCTCTTCTCGAACTATGCGACCGACGAAATGCGCCGCCGCGCGCTGGAGCTAGGGGCAGACGCGATTTTCGACAAGTCCACCGAAATAGACGGTCTCCTGGATTTCCTTGAACGTCTCTCCCCGCGGCGCTAGACGTCCGGGCGGAACTTTCCTGCGAGCGCGGCCCGGCCCTCGGGCGTGATGCATTTGATGAGCGCACAGCACGTGTCGAGATCGCCATGAACCGCTTCAACCAGTTCAGCTTCGATGAGGCCCGCAGCTTTCAATACAGCCGCGCAGTTGACGTCTTTGAAGTCTTCCACTGCCAGCGGAAATTCAGATCGTTCGATCCTGCGCAAAAAATCCATCGGCATCATCTATCCCCACTTATGTCTTTAACACCGCGATCGGTCTTGTCGCCTAATTCACGAGGCACGAACAGAGGCTCGAGCAAGTCGCAGTTCGACCAGCCCGCCGGCACCCAGATGTCGCCGAAGAACGTCTCAGCCCGTCCGTCCGGCCCAGGCCGGAAAAGCGCTCCATCGGTCACCCTCTCATACGCAGCGGCATATTCGCCGGGCTTGCTAGACGGAGGCCTTCGTAAAGTCATCGGACGATTTTGCACAACCTTTCCGACAAATGGCGTGAGCCCGGCGATTCAGGCCTATTTCCCAAATCCTTGAAAGGTGGCATGTTCATTGTTCTCTGGACAAGGAGAACAACATGGCCGCCCCTAGATCGATCGCATCGCTTTCCCTTGGCTTCGGCTTGGTCTCGATACCGGTTCGGTTGTACACCGCGACCGAGAGTTCGGCTTCGGTCCACTTCAATATGCTCTCCAAGGAAGGCTCGAGGGTCAAGCAGCAATACGTCGCCGCGAACAACCCGAAGAAGATCGTGCCGCGTGCGGAAATGGTCAAGGGCTACGAATTCGAGGAAGACCGCTTCGTGATCTTCAAGCCGGAAGAACTGAAGGCGCTAGAGGAAGGCGCCAGCCATCTGATCGATATCGTCGCCTTCATCCCCGCGGATGCGGTCGACCCGATCTACTACGACAAGCCCTATTTCCTGGCACCAGATAAGCGCGGCGGCAAGCCGTACAACCTCTTGAAGAAGGCCATGCTGGAAAGCGGCCGCTGCGCGCTGGCCAAGTGGGCCTGGAAGTCCAAGCAGTACGTCGTGCAGGTGCGGGCCGAGGACGACGGCCTGGTGCTCCAGCAGCTGTTGTACGCCGAGGAAGTGCGCTCGCTCAAGGACCTCAACATCGAAAAGCTGGAACCCTCCGCGGCCGAACTGAAGTTGGCGCTGCAGCTGATCAACCAGATCTCGCGGGACGCCTATGACCCGACGATGTTCGAGGACGAAGAAAAGAAGCGCATTCTTGCGGCGATCGACGCAAAGATCGCTGGCGAAGAAATCATCGCCGCCGAGCATCCGGAGGATGGCGGCTCAGCTCAGGTGATCGACCTCACGCAGATGCTCATGGCCAGCTTGGAGAAGCAGTCTGCCGCCGGCAAGAAGCCCCGGGCTGCGTCCGCGGCCGCGAGTCAGGTCGTGACACCAATCCGGCCGCCGGCGGCGAAGGCCCAGCGGGCTCCTAAAGCGACCCCCAAGACAGTACCCGCACCACGCGCCAAAATGAAGCGCTGACCGGCCCCAAAGAATCCTACTTCCGCATCCATGCGCGCCGCGAATCAGTTTTTCGGTCTTTCCAGGCATGCAGTGCTCCGCCTCATCGAGCTGGGGTTCGTCACGCCCGAGAAGGAGGAAGGTAAAGGTTGGCGGTTCTCTTTCCAGGACCAGGTTCTGCTTCGCTCGGCCAACGAACTACGCGCTGCGCGCATCCCCACACGGCAGATTCTGAGGTCCTTGCGGCTTTTGAAGGCATCGATGCCTCCTGAATTCCCGCTCGCGGGCATACGAATCACGGCCGAAGGCGACCGTGTGACGGTGCGATCTGCCGAAGCTCACTGGGAGCCCGAGTCTGGTCAGCTGATTCTTGACCTGCAGCTGGCAGCTGGCGGCGGTTCCATCAGCCACCTGCCGCCTCTGCAGGAGCCGACCCAAAGCGGCGTGGATTTGGTGGAGCTTTTTGCGCGCGCCGAAGCGTTGGAAGAGAACGCGCCGCACAAAGCCGAGGCCATGTATCGGCAGATCCTGGTCGAGGATCCCGCCTACGCACACGCCTACTTGAACCTCGGCTTCATGCTGTGCGAAGGCGGCCGATGTGAAGCTGCCGTCGAGCTCTACGAAGATGGTATTCGCTTCTGCCCTGACGATCCCCTGATGCACTTCAATCGCGCTGTCGCGCATGAAGGCACGGGCGATGTCGAGGGCGCGCTCAGAAGCTACGAGCGGGCTCTGCGGCTTCAACCAGACCTTCTCGATGCACATCGAAACGCCGCGCTGTTGTACGCCGATTCGGGTGAGAAGCAGATGGCCATCCGGCACTTCAGTGCCTACCGGCGCCTGCAGGCAGCTGCAGGATGACTCTCAGCGTCAGGTCGCGCTCTCTCGCTCAGCAGCGCGACCGCCGTACGCTCAGTCTTTCAAATCGTCTGGAACCTTGCCGCCGTTGGCTGCGACCTTGTTCATCACCTGCCGGTGAAGCCAGATGTTCATCGATGCGGAATCATCGGTGTTCGAGCATTTGTTCGACGTCGACATATCGATCCCTGAAGTTGTTAAAAACCGCATTTGCAGCGTGCGCCGAAGGTGCGGCAGCGCTGGCGGCCGCTGCGCCAGGGCGACCTGGGCTATCGCCGGCGCGCCGGCAGGTCGATGACATGGCCAGCAAGGCACCCGAAAAACTGAACTGGAAGACCTCCATCGGCGACCTCCTGAAGCGGAGCCGATGCGGGCGGCGGCGATCCGGCGGGCGTCTGACTGTCCGCTCCGGCTGCTGCCGGAGCCCTGAAGCTTGATATCCGGGCCGACGCCAGACACGAGCAGTAGCGCGCCAGTCACAAAGCACGCGAGCCTCCAGAGACGAAAGGCGGAGAGGATGCGGGCGACGCCGCGCAGATTTTCAAACTCGGCATCGCTGAGGGATTGCGCGAGAACGTCGAAGTGGCACAGCGTCCCGAGCAGCCCTCCCCTCGGGCTCGGAATCGGAACGCCGTGATAGGCCACCATCACGCCCTTGAACGGATGACCCTCGAGGCGATCGTCGTGCGCCGAATTTCTTGTCGGAAACACGCCGTCTCGAAGCACGAGCTGGCAAAAGCTGATGCCCAGGGGCACGGCTTCCAGGAACTCGGGCCGAGCCTCCCCCGCCTTGTCGACCAGCTCAATTCGTCACGTCGCGAGTTTCAACGCGAACCTCCGCTCTTCGAAGCCGTGGCGGGTCGACCCACTTCCCGATTTTGGCACTGGCGCCATCCGTTCTTATGCGAACGTCCACTCATAGGCCTTCGGTGGCGGCCCGTCGCGTTTCAACGTTCGTCGCGGCGGGACGAGAGCACTTCCGACTCCTCATCGATGGAATGGCGCCCCTTGGGCGCGCCCTGCTCTTTGGCGCGCTTGGAGAGACGAACGTAGAAGTCGGCCAACTCGCGTAGCGCCTGCTCGTCAAGGTCCTCGATGCCCACCATTCGGTTGCTGGCGTTCTGGCTCGCAGCCAACAATTCGTTCAGCTTCAAGTGCATCGCCACGCTGTCCTTGTTTTGGCTTTGTTGAATCAGGAACACCATGAGAAAGGTGATGATGGTCGTACCAGTGTTGATGACCAGTTGCCAATTCTCGGAGAACCCGAAAATCGGTCCGACGGCGGCCCAGACCACCACCAAGATGATGGCCACGCAGAAAGCGGCGGGACTGCCCGCCCACCGAGTGACGCTACTCGCGAATCGATCGAAGGCCGCTAAAACTGGGGAACGCTTGGCATAGCTTGCGCTCGCGGTATGCGGCATCGACCCCAGTGGCTGAGAGGAAGGAATGTTGTTTTCAGTCATGCCCCAAGGGTAGGCAAAAACCTTTACAGAACCTGACCAACTTTCATGCTGAAGAGCTAGGTCCACGCAGGCACTGTGCCGCCGGAGCGCGACCATGTGACGTGATGGCACTCGCTTCCGACGGCGCGCCGGATGCTCTATCGCCGTCATGCGAAGACGCCTGCGTTTAGAAGAAGCTCAATTCGGGCGCCGCAACGTTCGTCAGACGCGCCCGACTATCAATGGGGCGCGTAACCTCTCGCAGACCTGCATGCCACATATGATTTGCCCCGCTCGCGCCGTGGTGCAACCTTCGCATTTCGAGCGGGCGACTTCATCGAACTCAGGGCGGAGATGAACCTGATATGTGGGCTGACGGCGTGCTCGGTCCGAAAACTCCAACAACGGCACGTTCAAGCCGATCGACTACGAGATCCTTCGACGCCCGTGCAACGAATGAGGCTTTGACTTTTTGCCCGACGTGAAGGTGGCGATTCATAGCGGCGCCATGCAGCTCGATGCTGTGCCAGCACCATCCCGGTAGGAGCGAAAGCAGAGAACATCGAGGTCTACTACGGGAGCCACATCGGGCTTGGTGCCAATCCTGCTGTGCTCTACGCAATTTCCACCCGCCTTGCGCAACCCGAAGGGTCGTGGTCCGCTTTCCGCGCCAGCGGGCTTGCACTGTTCGCCTTCCCAGACCCTGAACGGCCTGCGTGAGCCGACGCCCTAAGGTGCACCACCGAGTTCGATCCAGGCTGGGGCATGGTCGCTAGTCCCATCAAGACCGCGCATGGCCTTGTCCACACCGGCGGATTTGAGACGCGGGAGGAGAACGTCGCTGACTAGAAGATGATCGATGCGCAAGCCTGCATCCCGTGGCCACCTGTTGCGAAGGTAGCTCCAAAACGTGTACGCGGCCCGCTCGCCCTTCTTTCGCTTGAGCGCGTCTGTCCATCCCTGCTTAACCAGTTTTCGGAAGGCCGCGCGCGGCTCTGGCTGCAGAAGGGCGTTGTCTTTCCAGGACGCCCTCGAGTAGATGTCGTCGTCAGTGGGAACCACATTGAAATCGCCGGCAAGAACTGCAGGATGCCCGGACCGGATCAATGTGGAAGCATGCCGATTCAGGCGCTCAAACCAAGACATCTTGTAGTCGAATTTCGGACCGGGCCATGGGTTGCCATTCGGGAGATACAGGCACGCCACCACAATGCCGTTCACGGCTGCTTCCAGGTATCGGCTCTGCTTGTCCGTTGGATCTCCGGGCAACCGGCGGCGTATCTCCAAGGGCGCTGCGCCGCGCGCAAGGATCGCCACGCCGTTCCAGGTCTTCTGGCCGTGCACCAGTGCTTCATACCCGGCGCTGGCGAGCTCGTCGTACGGGAACTTCGATTCGGTGCATTTGAGCTCTTGGAGACAGACGACGTCAGGCTTGGTGACATCAAGCCAAGCGCACAACTGGGGAAGTCGTGCGACGACGTTGTTAATGTTGTAGGTGGCTACTCGCACAAGCTGCTTCGGATGGCAGGTCCTAAGCCGCCTTCCGCTTTTTCGCCGGCGCTGCATTCTCTTTGCGGCGGCTTTGCGGGCGGGAGCTTTCTTCTTCGGAGCGTCTTTTTCCTCGGTTGCGGCTTTCGCTGGCGCCTTGACTGCCTTGCCGCTCTTTAGACTGCGCGCCAAAAGCTCGGTGAGATCGATGACCTGGGCGGATTCTCCGGGCGCCTCTTCTTCGGGCTGGATAACCGTCTCGGTGTCACCTGCCTTCACCTTTTTGTCGACGATCTTCATCACCGCGTGCTTGAATTCGTCCTTGAAGTCGTCGGGGTTCCACTTCCCCGACATGTCGTCAACCAGCTGCTCGGCCATTTTCATTTCCGCAGCCGTGACGTTGGCGCCCTTCACGCCTGCTGCGGGGAGGTCGAGCCCTTCGAGCGTCTTCACCTCGTCGCCCCAGCGCAGCAGGTTCAGCACCAGCGCCTTGCCCGAAGGCACCAGCACGGCCAGGTGCTGCTTGGTTGCGATCACCACCTTGGCCAGGCCGACCTTGCCGGTCTTCACCAGCACCTCGCGCAGCAGCGCGTACACCTTCTAGCCCTTGTTGATGGGCGCCACGTAGTAGGGCCGCTCCAGGTACACGAAAGGAATCTCGTTGGCGTCGATGAAGCGCTGGATCTCGATGGTCTGCGTGGTGCGCGGGTACACCGCCTCGATCTCGTCGGGGGAGACCACCACGTACTTGCCGTCTTCGTATTCCACGCCTTTGACGATGTTGTCTTTGTCGATCTCCTTGCCCGTCTTCTTGTTGATGCGCTTGTACCCCACAGGATCCATGCTGCGCTTGTCGAGCCAGTCGAAGTCGACCCCCTGCTCGATGCTCGCGGTGTGCAAGCCCACGGGAATGTGGACAAGCCCGAACGTGATCGCGCCTTTCCACAAGGTTCTGCTGCTGGTGGCCATGGAAACCCTTGTCGTTGGAATTGAGTGCTTGCGGAGCGTTGGATTGCTACTGGGGCGCCGGTTTGGCAGAGGGGTCTGCGCCACCTGCAGCGGCGCCGCTACCGGACTTGCCCGGCTCGCCGTCGCGGGTCGCCTTGCCGCCGCCGCCGATCGAGGCTGGAGGCTTGCTGGTTTGTGTGCGGGCCTTGGCAGTGCTCTCGTCAGTGATGATCTTTCCGCTTTCGCCGAATCCCCCGGTGGGGGTTCGAGCGGCCGGCGCCTTCTGTGCGTCGCTCGAGGGGGGCGCGACGGTTCCCTTTGGGTTTCCGGTGGGCTGCGCCGCAGCTTTGCCCGTCGCGCCTAGGCCCACGGCTCCCAAAATGAGCAACAAACCAGCTACTCGAAGAAGTATGTTTTTCATGCCCCGTATGTCAGGCTTTCGGAGCCCGCGAAAAGTAGGAAAGCCCAGTCTTTGTGCGTGAGCAAGCTGCTTTACAGGAGCGCAGATGAAGCGCTTCGGGCTTGGTCAGGGGATTGCCTTGAAGCGTTCTGCGCCACTTGGCCGCACCGCGACCTACGAGCCAGGCTTCTTTGTTTTGGAGAGCCCGCGGATGTTGAGCGCCGCCAGACAGACCTGCAGGGCGATGAGCGCATAGGCCGATGTATGCACGCCCCAGATGGTCCACGCCACGTTGCTTAGAAGGAATATCCAGAAGCCAACGTTTCTACGGCGCTCCTTGGTGGACGCGACGAGCCAGGCCGCCACAAAGACAGAGCGAATGCTCCCCAGTGCATCAAGTCGAGAGCGTCGCTCATTGCTTCCCAGCTGGTTTTCAGAACCGCAAACGTGATGAAGGCGTGGTTGGAATGTTGTGGAAATCTTTAAGCTGGCGTAGCACCAGCCGATTCCTCGCCAGTGTCTGGGAAGCAACGCAATCCCGCGGAACGGTGACTCCGAAGTCGCGCATGACCGCCTCTGCAGCAGTCACCAGGACGCATTGGTCGCTCGCAACACCGGTGAGCAGCAGCTTTTTGGCTTGAAGGTGCTGAAGCAGTAGTTCCAGGGGCGTGCCGAAGAACGCAGACTGCTTCGGCTTGAGCAGGAAATAGTCGTCCTGATCTGGAGCAAGCAGTTCGGCAATTTCCCGGCCCGACCCGCCCGCTTCCCGTGCCTCGGCAATCAGCGCCCGAAAATCTGATCGCCACCGACCCGCGTTGTCGTTCGCGTAGATTACAGGCACACCCGCACTGCGCGCGCGTTTCTTCAGCCTCGCGATGAAGGGCGCAATGGCCTTCGCGCGCGGCAGTAGCTTGTCGGCGTCCTCGAACTCCCAGCGGCTCACCATGTCGATGATGAGCAACGCAGCACCGCCGGCCGCTTGGTCCGCCGCCAGCTTTCCCGGAGCCGGGCCGCTCGGTCTGCGATCAGCCACCAGGCGGCCCGGCATCTTTTGGCGGCGGGTTTGTCTTCCCGCCGTCCTTTTTGAGCACGCTCAATTGGCCGTCACTCTCGAGGCGAGCGATGCCTACCTGTGCCAGGTCCTCCACACCCTCCTCTCGGAGCTTTCCCTTGAGCTCCTCGACTGTGATCATTTGCTGACGCAGCGTCCGCATGTTTAGCCGACCATTTCGCACCAGGACCGCCGCTGTTGGCTCCACCAGGTGCGCAACCAGCTTCGATCGATAGCTCAGCCAATCCAAACCAAAGTTCCACGCAATGAGGGTCGACAAAAGGACAAGTCCATCGTTGATGGATTTGTATTCACCCTGCATTGCATTGCTCGACGCGTCGGCAACCAGAACCACGAACAGCAAATCTGCCACCCCCATCGACCCGACGTCCCGGCGGAGCACAAATCGGAACACCAGCAGCAAGAACCAATACACCGCAGTCCCACGGACGACCATGTGCCAAATCGGGTACTCGCGAGCATAGATATCGAAAAGATCAGTCATTCAGTACAGAAAAAACTCAACCGCACGCTGCGATGGTCGAGACCGCGAAGAACAACTCCCCGCTCAACAAAAGCGATAGGGCAAGTGGCCGGAGTTTCGAAGCACCGATGGTTAACGCTACGGGCTTTTTTCCTTGTAGGCATTCACCTCCGCTGGGACGAGGATTGTGAAACAGGTCCGTGCGCACCTTCTGTGAAACGCATTCCGTCACACGCCTTTCTCCTACGCTTTGGCAGGGGTTCGACGGCCCGACTCGCATTCATTCTGTAGTCACATTGCACTGGCGTTCCGGACACACCCGTCAGGTCAGACGCATTCACCAAGGAGACTGAATGAACACAATGTTGTCGCGCATCGCACTCATGTCCGCTATCACTTTTATGGGAAGCAACGCGTTGGCTCAGGCCAATGCAGGCACGCCCGCAGCGGTTGGCACGACCCCACAGGCTGCGGCGGAAGCAACGCAGAAGGCGGTGCCTCGCTCGGACACTGGCACGGTTGTGCGCACGTCTCCGTCTGCCGTCGACAAGGCCCGGCAAGTGGCACCCGCAGCCAGCTCGTCGACCAGCTCTGCTAGCACGACTGACGCCACCGCGCCGCAGACCGGCGCGCGGCCAGCCCGAGCCGACCGGAACTGACGCTCGTCTGTTTCGCAGCCTTTTTCCATCAACAGGAGTCAATATGAACACACCCATCATTCCCGCAAACAGCGCCCAAGACAGCGACGGACGCCTCGTCACCGGCCTTTTCCCCGATCGCGCAAGCGCTGAGGCTGCGTACGGTGCAGCCCACGAGCGTGGCTATACCAAGGACGATCTGAATTTGGTGATGTCCGATGAAACCCGCGATCGTCACTTCGCCGGCACCACGGCAGGCAAGGAAACCGAGCTTGGCAACAAAGCGGCCGAAGGGGCCGGCATCGGTGGCGCGATCGGCGGAACCGTTGGAGCCATCGTCGCGGCCATCGCGGCGGTCGGCACCAGCTTGGCGCTGCCAGGGCTCGGGATTGTCATCGCCGGCCCGATCGCAGCGGCCCTTGCGGGTGCGGGTGCGGGCGCTGCAGGCGGAGGGCTGATCGGCGCGCTCGTCGGCTGGAATATGCCCGAAGAGCGCGTGAAGGAATATGAAGAAGGCATCAAGAAGGGCGGCATCCTGATGGGGTTGCGCGCTAAAAACGACGACGACGCTGCCCATCTCGAAACGAATTGGAAAACTCGCGGCGAAAGCGTCTATCGCTGATCCTGCTCGCTGCGAGCTCAGTTGCTCGTGGGGAATTTGGCCTAGCCAAATCGCGTGCATTTGCCCGGCCCAGTGCCGGGCTTTTTTCTGTGGATGAACACGCAGCGATGGCGTTCGTCCTACTTGGATAGCGGCGCAAAGGCGGCAATGTTCAGCTCCCACATGAAAAAAAGGAGTTCTCAATGGCAACCGCCCGCTCATCCCCCGACGCTTGCACCTTGCTCGATGCGGACCATCGCAAGGTGAAGGCGATGTTCAAGGACTACGAGGCGCTGACGAAATCCCGCGCCGCCAGCGCAAAGCAAAAGAGACGCGATTTGGCCAATCAAATCTGCCTAGAGCTCACGGTGCACGCCCAGATTGAAGAAGAGATCTTCTACCCTGCGCTTCGTGAAGCCATCAAGGACACCGACCTCTTGGACGAGGCAGAGGTCGAACATGCCAGCGCGAAGGACCTGATTGCTCAGATCGAGCAAGCCGCTGACGTGGACGAGAAGTTTGACGCGAAGGTCACGGTGCTGGGCGAGTACATTGACCACCACGTGAAGGAGGAGCGTGCTGAGATCTTTGTTAAAGCTCGTGCGGCACGCAAGCTCGATCTCGTCGGAATGCGCGAAACGTTGTCCGCCCGCAAGGAGGAACTCATGGCCGAACTCACTGGCGCGGTCGCCTGAGCTTGTTTCCTGACGAAGCTCTATTAAGACCAGGCACAAACTGAACGGGCCCGAGGACAGACCGGCCTCGACGCCCTTCTTCAGTTCAGGCAGCCAGGCGCAGTCTCACCGGTATCGCCTTGGCTGCCGGCACCTTGCTTTTCTCGGCGTGGTGCGTCAGTGGAATCAGCGGGTTGCATTCCGGGTAGTAGCCGGCGGCGCAACCCGCTGGAATGTCGTACGGCGTCACGCGCAGCCCCGGAACCGTACGCGGTGGCTCTTCATCGCTCGCGGTGCTGACGTCGACCATCGTCCCTTCCGCCACGCCCAGGCGCTCCATGTCGCCGCGGTTCATCAACAGGACGCGCCGCGTGCCGTGAATGCCCCTGAAGCGGTCGTCCAGGCTGTAGATGGTCGTATTGAACTGGTCGTCGCTGCGCAAGGTCATGAGCCGCAGCACATCGGCGCCGCTTTCGGGCATGTCGGGGTCGGCATGCAGGTTGCCGAATCCCTTGAAGTTGGCCTTGCCGTTCGGCGTCTTCCACTTGCGTTCCTTGGCGGCCAGTGGCCGTGGGAAACCGCCGGGTGCCGCGAGCCGCGCGCTGAAGTCGTGAAAGATCTCGGGGAACGCCTGCGCGATGTGGTCGCGCACCAGCGCGTAGTCGGCCACCCATCCGTCCCAGGGTACGCGCGGGTTCTCCGGCAGCGTGGCCTTCGCGATGCCTGCGACGATGGCAGCTTCCGACAGCAGCGTGTCTGCCGCCGGTTCCGCCACGCCCTTGGACGCGTGCATCACGCCGGTCGAATCCTCCATGCTGACTGTTTGCTCGCCGCTGGCTTGACGATCGATCTCGATGCGTCCCATGCAAGGCAGCAGGTACGACACTTCGCCGTGCACCAGATGGCTTCGGTTGAGCTTGGTCGCCACATGCACGGTCAACCGTAGCCGGCGCCAGGCCGGCTCGATGCGGTCGGTGTCGGGTACCGCCCGCACGAAGTTGCCGCCCAGCCCCACGAAAGCGCGCACGCGCCCCGCCAACACGCCCTCGCAGGCCTCCACTGTGTTCAGGCCCTTTTCGCGCGGCGGCTCGAAGCCGTAGAGCTCCGCCAGCTTGTCCAGCGGCGCCAGCTCCGGCTTCTCGGTGATGCCGACGGTGCGCTGCCCCTGCACATTTGAATGACCGCGCACCGGGCAGATGCCCGCGCCCGGCCGGCCGATGTGGCCGCCAAGCAGCAGCAGGTTGGACACCATCTGCACGTTCTCGACGCCCTTGCGGTGCTGCGTCAGGCCCATGCCATAGATGCCGATGACGGCCCTCGCATTGGCGAAGGTGGAGGCGGCCGCTTCGAGCGCCTCGCGCGCCAGACCCGACTCCATTTCTATCTCGGCCCAATCGGTCTGGCGCATCGCGGCGGCGAATTCCTCGAAGCCGTGCGTGTGCTGCGCGATGAAAGCGGCATCGAGGACGCGCGCACCGCCTGTGGCCAGCGCCTGGTCGTCGGCCTCGATCAACGCCTTGCACAGGCCGCTGAGCGCCGCCAGGTCGCCCCCGTTCTTCAGCTGCAGGTACTGCGTGCTGACGTCGGTGTGGGCCGGCGTGAGCATCTCGGTGGGCGACTGCGGGTTCACGAACTCGACCAGGCCGCGTTCGCGCAGCGGGTTGAAGGTGATGATCGATATGCCGCGCCGGCGCGCGTCCTGCAGCTGGTGCAGCATGCGCGGGCTGCTCACGCCCGTGTTCTGGCCGAAGATGAAGATGGCATCGCACTGCTCGAAGTCGTCGAGGCGAACGTTGCCCACCGGCACGCCGATGGTCTCCGGCAGTGCCACCGAAGTGCTCTCGTGGCACATGTTGGAGCTGTCTGGCAGATTGTTGTTGCCGTACAGCCGCGCCAGCAACTGGTACATGTAACTGGTCTCCAGCGACGCACGGCCCGAGGCATAGAACACCACCGATGCGGGGTCCTGCGCGCGCAGCGCCTTCAGTTCGGCGCCGATCTCCTCGAAGGCTTGCGCCCACGGCACCTCGAGGTAACGGTCGCTCCCGGCGTCCCATTTCATGGGCACCGTCAGGCGGCCGCCCGCTTCCAGTTCGTGGTCGCCCCAGCCAAGCAGTTCGGTGACGGAGTGCGTCTGGAAAAAATAGGCCGGCAACCGCTTGGCCGTGAGCTCCCACGCCGTCGCCTTGGCACCGTTCTCGCAGAACTCGGCGGGGTGGGGATGTTCCGGCTTGGCCCATGCGCAACTCACACAGGCAAAGCCGCCGGGCTTGTTCTGCTTCAGCAGCGCCTGCGCGCCGGTGATGGGAATGCGTTCGCGCAGCAGGTATGTTCCAACTGCCTTGAGCGAGCCCCATCCGCCCGCAGCGTGGGTATACGGCTCGGAATGCGTTTTGTCGGTCACGGTGTGTGCTCCGGCTCTGTTATGTACCCTCAACGCTAGAACCGGCGAACCACGCACATGTAGGCGCCCACCGAATGACGGCGTGCGAGCGTGACGACAAGCGTGCTTTGACGCGCGATCCCGCCACCGCCTCGGCCTCGTGTTCGCGCTTGCCGCCGATTGGCAACTTGCTGGGCATTTGCTAGAAGTGGTTGTCCACGACGAACGACGAAAGGCCTGGGTTGCTGCGCCTCGTTTCATCCATCGACCTGTCACTGCCCGATGCCATAGGGCCGGGCCGCGTGTTCGCGCGATCTGCTTTCGTTCTTTCCGATCTCTCCAGCTGGTCCGGTCCCGCGACCCACAGTGCCCTGCGCCCGGCCGGCGCGCAGGCGGGGCGCATCCATGACCTGTGGCAACTGACCCTGTGGATCTGCATGGCGGTCTTCGCCGCCATCCTCATCGCGCTGCTGGTTGCGCTGACGCGCGCATCTCGCGGTGCGGCACACGCTGCGTCCGAGGCGCCGCAGCCGGTGGCCTCCGAGCGGACTGCGAAACGTTGGACGACGTGGGCGAGCGTCGGCTCGGCGGGGCTGCTCGTCGTGCTGCTCGGCGCCGACATGTGGACCGATCGTGCGCTCTCCCGCCTGCCCGCGGCCGACGCGCTGCGAATCGAAATGACTGCCCAGCAATGGTGGTGGGAGGCCCGCTACCTCGACGCGCAGGGCAAGCCCGAGTTCGCCGTGTCCAGCGAGCTGCACGTGCCGGTGGGCCGCCCGGTCATCGTCACGCTGAAAAGCGTCGATGTGATCCACACCTTCTGGGTCCCCAGCCTGCACGGCAAGAAAGACATGCTGCCGGGCCGGAGCACGCAGTTGCTGCTGCGTGCCGACAAGCCCGGGGTCTACCGCGGCGAGTGCGCCGAATTCTGCGGGCTGCAGCACGCGCTGATGGCGTTCAGCGTCAGTGCCGATCCGCCGGACACCTACGCGCAATGGCGCACGGCCCAGCAGGCGCGGGCCGACGCACCGTCGGATGTGGAAGCCGCGCGGGGCGCGCAGCTGTTCCTGTCTTCGAACTGCGCGCAATGCCACACCGTGCGCGGCACGACGGCCGCGGGCAGTTTGGGGCCCGACCTGACCCATGTGGCGAGCCGCGCCCTGCTCGCGGCCGGCACGGTTAAAAACGACCCCGCCACGCTGGGCGCGTGGATCGTCGATCCGCAGTCGCTGAAGTCGGGCAGCACCATGCCTTCGAGCCGGCTCTCCCCGGACGACGTGCGGGCGCTGGTCACTTACCTCGGAAGCCTGAAATGAGCCCGCGGTCGGCAGCCGTGCATTCGGAGCCGCTGCGCGACGGGCCGCATGCCGGCCCGCGCGTGCTGCGCGCGCTGCACGCCACCTGGAGTGATCCGCCGGGCTGGCGCGGCAGCTTGCGGGCCATCGACCACAAGACCATCGCGCGGCGATTCATCGTCGCGACTTTCGTGTTCTTCCTGCTTGGCGGCCTGCTCGCCTTGGCCATGCGCCTGCAACTCGCGCGGCCCGGGCTGCGCCTGGTCAGCCCCGAGCTCTACAACCAGCTGTTCACGATGCACGGCACGACCATGATGTTTTTGTTCGCCGTGCCGGTGATGCAGGCGGTCGCCCTGTACCTGGTGCCGCTCATGATCGGCGCGCGCAGTGTGGCCTTTCCGCGCATGAATGCTTTCGCATTCTGGGTCTTCGTGATGGGCGGTGCATTTCTCTACGCGGGCTTCTTCCTCGGCTCGGGGCCGAACACCGGCTGGTTCAGCTATGTGCCGCTGGCCTCGTCGGACTACGCGCCGGGCAAGGGGGTGGACATCTGGGCGCAAATGATCACCTTCACCGAACTGTCGGCGCTGCTGGTGGCCATCGTGCTGATCACGACGATCTTCAAGATGCGCGCACCCGGCATGACGCTGGGCCGCATGCCGCTGTTCGTGTGGGCGACGCTGGTCACGCAGTTCATGGTGCTGTTCGCCATGCCCTCGGTGATGCTCGGCAGCACGGCGCTGATCCTCGACCGGCTGGTGGGCACGCATTTCTACAACCCCGCGCGCGGCGGCGACGTGCTGCTGTGGCAGCACCTGTTCTGGTTCTTCGGACATCCGGAGGTGTACCTGATCTTCATCCCGCCGCTGGGCTTCATCTCCTCGATCATCCCGACCTTTGCGCGGCGGCCGGTGTTCGGCTACCGCGCGATGGTGCTGGCGCTGGTCGCCACCGCCTTCCTGGCGTTCGGGCTGTGGGTGCACCACATGTTCGCCACCAACTTGCCCGAGGTGGGCAAGGCCTTCTTCACGGCTGCGAGCCTGGCCATCGCGGTGCCCTCGGCGGTGCAGATCTTCTGCTGGATCGCAACGCTGTGGAACGGCCGGGTCGTCTTCAGGACGCCTTTGCTCTTCGTGCTGGCGTTCTTCGTCATCCTGGTCGCGGGCGGCATGACGGGGCTGATGCTGGCGTCGGTCTCGCTCGACCTGCAGGTGCACGACACCTACTTCGTAGTGGCGCACCTGCACTACGTGCTGCTCGGCGGCGCGGTGTTTCCACTGTTCGGCGCCATCTACTACTGGTTTCCCAAGTTCACCGGCCGCATGCTGGGCGAGACGCTGGGTCGCTGGCATTTCTGGCTGTTCTTCGTCGGCTTCAACGTGGCGTTCTTTCCGATGCACCTGCTGGGCCTGCATGGCATGCCGAGGCGCGTGTGGACCTACTCGCAAGGCCTGGGCTGGGACGGCATGAATGCCACGGCCACCGTGGGCGCCTTCGTTATTGCAGCGAGCGTGGCGGTGTTCCTCGTGAACGTGGCACTCAGTGTTCGCGGCAACGCGCGTGCCCCTGCGGACCCGTGGGGCGCCGGCACGCTGGAGTGGAGCACGGCCAGCCCGCCCCCGCCCTACAACTTCGACGCGCTTCCCGTGATCCGCGGGCGCGAGCCGCTGTGGATGCCGTCCGGCCGGCCTTCCCATGTGTCGGGCCTCGCCGCCGATGCCCGCGAGGTGCTGGTGACCAGCGCATTGGAAGCCCGGCCCGAGAGCCGCCCACTGTTTCCAAAGCCAAGCCTGTGGCCGTTGTTGGGCGCGTTGGCCACGACCCTGCTTTTCATCGGGTCGGTGTACACCCCTTGGGCCGTGGTGTGGGGCGCGGTGCCGGTCACAGTCGCGCTGGTGGGCTGGTTCTGGCCGGGCCGCAGGGAGACCGAGCAGGCACTGGCGCTGGAGCAATCGCCATGACGGCCATCGGCGACCGCGGTCCGGCCACCACCGACAGACCGAGCGAGCCGAGTGGGTCGGGCAAGCCGGGCGGTCTGGACGTGCGCCACCTGCCCTCCTATTCGTTCGGCCAGGGAAGCCTGATGTGGTGGAGCACGATGGGGCTGATGCTGATCGAGGGCACGGTCTTCGCCATCGGCGTGATGATGTATTTCTACCTGCGAGGCGTGGCATCGGTGTGGCCGATCGATGCCGTGCCGCCCGCGCTGCGCTGGGGCACCCTCAACACGGCCGTCCTGCTGCTGAGCCTTTGGCCCAACCAGATGGCTAAGGGCGCCGCCGAGCGCCAGGACCGTCGGCGCGCGCGGCGATGGCTGGCCGTGTGCGTCGCGTTCTCGCTGGTCTTTCTGGGCGTGCGCGCGCTCGAATTCACTACGCTCAATGTGAGCTGGCACGCCAATGCCTACGGATCGGTCGTCTGGCTGCTGCTCGGGCTGCACACCACGCACCTGCTCACCGACACCATCGACACCACTGTGCTGGCGGTGCTTCTCTACAAGGGGCCCTTCGAAGGAAAGCGCTTCGTGGACGTCAGCGAGAACGCGCTGTACTGGTACTTCGTGGTGGGCAGCTGGCTGCCGATCTACGCCGTCATTTATCTCGCGCCGCTGGGCTGACCCAGTAACACGATGAGCACCCGCACGCCACCCCTCCCCTTCCCGTTGTATCGCCGCCCAGCCCGCGCTGCGGGCCGCAAGATGCCCTGGACGTGCCTGCTGCTGGCCCCTGCCGCGAGCGCGCACGTGCTCGACCCTTCGGCACCCGCGCCCTCCTGGGTTTCGTGGAGCTTCGACCCGCTGGTGCTAGCCGCGCTCGGGACGAGCCTGGCGCTCTACCTCCTCGGCTATCGACAACTTCGGCAGCGCAGCCGAGCCGGCGCGCGCCCATTGCGCGCGCGGCAAGCCGCGGCTTTCCTCGGCGGCTGGCTCTTTCTTGGCGTGGCGCTGGTCTCTCCACTGGACGGGCTGTGCGCGGCGCTGTTCTCCGCGCACATGGTCCAGCACGAGCTCCTCATGATCGTGGCGGCGCCGCTGCTGGTGCTCGGGCGGCCTCTGGGTGTATGGGTGTGGGCGCTGCGGGCCCGCTGGCGCAAACGGGTCGGCACCGCGGTGCGCTGGCGTCCGTTCAAGGTGGCCTGGAACGGGATCACCACGCCAGTGGGCGCCTGGCTGATGCACGCGGCAGCGCTGTGGCTGTGGCACATGCCGGCGCTGTTCCAGGGCGCGCTGCTGCATCCATGGATCCACACGCTTCAGCACACGAGTTTTCTGGCCAGCGCGTTGGTGTTCTGGTGGACGATCTTCCGCCACCCCGGCGGCGCGGCCCTCCTGTCGCTGTTCACCACCATGGTCCACACCGGTGCGCTGGGTGCGCTGCTCGCGCTTGCGCCCGACCTTTGGTATCCGCTGTACGTCGAGCCCTCTGCCGCGCTCGGCATCGATGCGCTGCAGGACCAGCAGATGGGCGGCCTCGTCATGTGGGTGCCGGGCGGGCTCGCGTACTTCGCGAGCGCGCTCGTCATGGTCGCGCGGTGGCTCGACGAGCGGCATGCGAGCACGCCGTCGAGATCGCCTTCGCCTGCGCCGGAGGTGCCGTGAGGCCGAGCCGGGTCTGCTGTCGGCTGGCAGCGCTCGCGTTGGCACTCTGCACGCTGGCCCCTTGTGCGCGGGCGCAAGCTGTCGCGCCCGCGGACACCGACTCGCTGAAGCGCGGCGAATACCTTGCACGCATTGGCGGCTGCGCCAACTGCCACACCATGCCGCGCGACGGCATTCCGTTTGCGGGCGGGCGGCCCATGTCCACGCCGATGGGCCCCATCTACAGCACCAACATCACCCCCGACAAGGTGCACGGCATCGGGCGGTACGGCATCGACGACTTCAAGCGTGTCATGCGAGAAGGGACAGCCCCGGGCAATCGGCACCTGTACCCGGCCATGCCCTACACCGCCTACGCCAAGGCGACCGACGAGGACCTCCAGGCGTTGTTCGACTACCTGACGCGCGGCGTGCACGCGTCAGACTACGCGCCGCCGCCGACGCGGCTTCCCTTTCCGTTCAACCAGCGCTGGGCCTTGCGCTTCTGGAAGGCTGCTTTCCTTCCATCCGGCCTTTACGTCGGCAAGCCCGGCAAGGACGCTGAGTGGAACCGGGGAGCCTACCTGGTGCAATCCTTCGGTCACTGCGGCTCGTGCCACACGCCGCGCGGGCTGGCCTACCAGGAACGCGGGCATGACGAAACGTCGCGCCTGTTCCTCACCGGCATGGTCAACGACGACTGGTATGCGACCAACCTCACGGGGGCGCAAGGTGCCGGACTCGGGCGTTCCGACGCCGCAGCGATCGCCCGCTTCCTGCGCACCGGCCATGCCGACGGAAAAGCGGCATTCGGCTCGATGGCCGAGGAAGTGGAGCAGAGCATCCAGCACCTCACCGAGGCGGATGCCCGTGCGGTCGCCAAGTACCTGAAGACGCTGCCGGCGCAGCGCGAGGAAGGCGCGTACACGCCCCAGGCTGCGGGTGCAGCGGTCGGGCCAGGGCCGCGCAAGGGCGACCGCACGTCAGACGTGGAATCGGTGGGTGCACGCGTCTACAGGTCGTTCTGCGCGCAGTGCCACCAGCCGGACGGCAAGGGCGTGGCAGAAGTCTTTCCCCGCCTCGCGGGCAATGCGTCGGTGTTGGGCGACGACGCCACCTCGTTGATCCGCCTGGTCGTGCAGGGCGGAAAAGGGCCACGAAGCGCGAGCGGACCTTCTCCACAGGCGATGCCGGGCTTCGATTCGACGCTGACCGATGTGCAGACGGCACAGGTGCTCACCTATATACGCCAGTCGTGGGGCAACGCGGCGCGGCCCGTCACGACCCACGACGTCACCACGCTCAAGCGGAAGCTGCGTTAGAGAGCCCCCCAGGCGCCGGGAAGCTCTCCTACCGGATACGTCGCAGGCCGCCGACGCGGGCCGCGCACGCTGCACGCAAATTGCCAATCACCGGTCGCTCTGCACCGGCCTTCCGGATGCCTCACCGCATTCATCACCGACATCAAGGAGACTCGCCATGAACAGAACTTCCAAGCTTGTCGCGGCACTTGCACTGACCGCCGCGGGAACCGCCTTCGCACAGGGAAATCCGCCCACGACGGCATCCCCCAATCCCGCCACCGCGGCCGGCCAGCAAAGCCCGGCAGGCGGCCCGATGGGCACCACCGGCACCACGCCGCAGAACAACAGTGCCTCGGGCTCGGGCTCCGGCGGCACCTCGGGGAGCGCGCCGATGTCCGGCAGCATGAGCACGGGCAGCAACAACGACACCAATGCCATGGCATCGAACAGCAGGCCGATGCGGCCCGCCCGCGCCGATCGCAATTGACACCCGCCGACCGAACACGGCCAACTGCGACAGCCGGAGCGCGCACCATGACGTCTCGCCTCGTCCAATACGGCGCGCTGGCCGCTTTGCTGCTGGCTCCCATGGCAGCGAGCGCCGAGCCGGACGACGCACTTCGGCTCGCGCGCGCGGCGGTGGCGGCGGGCGACAACAAGGCGGGCCCGTTCGCCGTCGTCGACAAGCAGCAGGCCCGTGTCTTCGTCTTCCAGGGCAATGGCGCGCTGCTGGCCTCGTCGCCCGTGCTGCTCGGGCTTGCCCGCGGAGACGTGTCCGTGCCGGGCATCGGCGAGCGAAAGATGTCCGACATCAAGCCGAACGAGCGCACCACGCCGGCCGGCCGCTTTGCCAGCGAACCGGGGCGCAACTTGTCGGGGGAAGACATCGTCTGGGTGGACTACGACGCGGCTGTGTCGATGCACCGCGTACGGCCGGTGGTCAAGGCCGAACGCCGCCTCGAACGCCTTGCCACGCCGACGCCCGCCGACAACCGCATCACCTACGGCTGCATCAACGTGCCGGCCGCCTTCTACGACCGGTACGTGAAGCCCGCGCTTGGCAGTCGGCAAGGCGTGGTCTACGTGCTGCCGGACCAGGCGACGAGCCGTTCCGTCTTCGGCTTCATGGGCCACTGAAGTTCGCGCCATGGCCACTTCAACAGTCTCCCTTTCGTCCTTTCCCCCCATCTCGCACGAGACCGTGTCGCTCTCGGGCGTCGAACTGCACGTCGCGGTTGCGGGCGAGGCGGACGCCCCGCTCGTGCTGTTGCTGCACGGATTCCCGGAGTTCTGGGGCGCGTGGCGACGTGCCATCGGGCCGCTGGTGGCTGCCGGATGGCGAGTTGCCGTGCCCGACCAGCGCGGTTACGGCGCCTCGTCCAAACCGCAGGGCATTGCCGCCTATGCGCTGGACGTTCTTGCGGACGACGTGGTCGGCATCGCGACGCGGCTGGGCGCACCGCGCTTCGCGCTGGTCGGGCACGATTGGGGAGGCATCGTCGCCTGGCACGTTGCCGCGCGCAACGCAGCCGCCGTCGAGCGCCTTGTGATCCTCAATGCGCCCCATCCTTGCAGCTTGCTGGGCTACGCGCTCACACACCCCGGCCAAATGCTGCGTAGCACCTACGTGGGCTTCTTCCAGCTGCCGGTCGTGCCCGAAGCCGTGTTGGGCGTCAACAACTACGCGCTTTTGGCTGCGGCCCTCACGCAGTCCAGTCGACGTGGCACCTTCGGCGACGCCGAGCTGGCGGAGTACCGCCGTGTGTGGGCCGAGTCCGGCGCGCTGCGCGCCATGATCGACTGGTATCGCGCCATGCCGCTCAGCACGCCGACAGCCCGGAAAATTACCGCGCCGGTGCGCATTCTCTGGGGAGACGCGGACACTGCGCTGCAGCCCGGTCTTGCCGAGGCGGCCCTGTGCTATTGCGAGCAGGCGGAGGTCATTCACATTCCCGAGGCGTCGCACTGGCTGCATCACGAGGAACCGGAAGAGATCGACGCCCGACTCGCGGAGTTCCTTGGCGCCAGCGCGCTGCTGCAGGAACACCACGGGAGGTTCGCCCCATGACATCGAACCCGCTCGGAAGATTTCCGACGCACGCCGGCATCCTCTTTGGCTTGGGACTGGGCGGCTTCTTCGACGGGATAGTGCTGCATCAACTGCTGCAGTGGCACCACATGGTGAGCAGCTGGTATCCACCGACCACCCTGGAAAACCTGCGGCTCAACACACTCTGGGACGGCATCTTCCACAGTGCAACCTACATCTTCGTGGTGCTGGCGCTCCATGGCTTCTGGCGCATCGCACACCGCAGCCATGTGTACTGGTCCGGCAGGTTGATGTGGGGCAGTTGCCTGATGGGATGGGGAATCTTCAATGTGCTCGAGGGCGTCGTCGATCACCACATCCTGGGTGTCCATCACGTCAACGAGCTGGTGAGCGCGGCGCATCGCGGCGCCTATGACATCGGCTTTCTTGCATGGGGTGCCGCCATGATCGTCGGCGGCTGGGTGATGTGGCGCTCGGGCAGGCGCCGCCACTCGGCTGAAGCCCAAGCGCTGCGACTGGCGGCACGGCATGGCGGATGAGGTCGATATTCAGCAGGTCCGCCACGCGGGCTTCCTGGGCTGGTGCGCGCTCGTCGTGGGTCTGCTGCTTGCATTGACGCCGCTATGGCATGTCCTCACGCTAGGGCCGGCGCCGACTTTCGAAGAGGTGTCGCAGCTGATCTGCAAGTCGGGCGCAGACGTTGTGGGCGCAGACGTTGTGTTAGGCCCTCGAGGCATCGTTTCCGGGCCCGACGCTCCGCTGAACGCGCCTGCCGCACTCTCACCCGACGATGTGCAAGCGGCGCGCGGCCTCCCTGTTCGAGAGTGACGCCGCATCGCGCATTTGTCCGACAGCAGCAAACGCTGGCGGAATGCACGGTGGTTGAAGCAGTTTTTGTCGGGGAGTCGACACTCCATTCACACGAAAGGAACGCGCATGGACGCCAAGGTCTCGCCCCCGCCGGGCAGCGTACCGGCTGCCGACACACGACCGGCACCCTTGCCTGTCACTCTTCACGTCAACGGGACCGCTCACGCGCTCCAAGTGGAGCCTTGGGTCACGTTGCTCGATCTGCTGCGCGACCGTCTTGGCCTTACCGGCACGAAAAAAGGTTGCGACCATGGCCAGTGCGGCGCGTGTACGGTGTTGGTGGAAGGCCAGCGAATCAACTCGTGCCTGACGCTGGCCGTCATGCAAAACCGACGGCACATCACCACCATCGAGGGACTCGCAAACGGAGACCTTCTGCACCCGCTGCAACGCGCCTTCGTGACGCACGATGCACTGCAATGTGGCTATTGCACCCCGGGGCAGATCTGCTCGGCCGTGGGCCTCATCGCGGAGGGGCAGGCTCGCTCGGTGGACGACGTGCGGGAGCTCATGAGCGGCAACATTTGCCGCTGCGGTGCGTACCCGCAGATCCTCGATGCGGTCTGCGAAATTGCCTTGGAGCCGAAGCCATGACACCGTTCGCGTATGTCGAGGTGGCTTCGGTCGAGGAGGCGCTTGAGGCTTTCCACGGAGGCGGCGAAGGGAGGTCCAAATGGATCGCCGGCGGCACCAATCTCGTCGACCTCATGAAGGAAAACGTGGAAAGGCCGATGCGCCTGATCGACCTCAATGCGCTTGACCTGCACGGCATCGAGCCCGGGGCGGACGGCGGCCTGATGCTCGGCGCGCTGGCGCGCAACGCCGCAACCGCGTACACCGACACGGTGCGGCGTCGCTATCCGCTGCTGAACGCCGCGCTGCTGGCCGGCGCTTCGCCGCAAATCCGCAACATGGCCACCAATGGGGGCAACCTGCTGCAACGCACTCGCTGCGTTTATTTCTATGACGTGGGCGCGCCATGCAACAGCGCCAGCCGGGCGCGGGTTGTTCCGCCATCGGCGGCCTGACCCGTCAGCACGCCGTCCTCGGAGCGAGCGACGCGTGCATCGCGACGCATCCGTCAGACATGTGCGTGGCGCTGGCCGCGCTGGAGGCCAAAGTGCATGTTCAGTCGCGGACCGGACGCAGAACCATCGCCTTTGCCGACTTCCACCGCTTGCCGGGCGAGCGGCCCGATCAGGTCAACACGCTCGCGCCGGGCGAGCTCGTCACGCACATCGAGCTGCCTCCAGCAGCGCAGTACGAAGCCCATTCGGCCTACCTGAAGGTGCGCGACCGCGCCTCCTATGCCTTCGCGCTGGTGTCCGTGGCGGCGGCGCTCGATCTCGATCCGCAAGGGCTGGTGCGCAGTGCGCGGATAGCCCTTGGCGGTGTGGCGCACAAGCCCTGGCGTGTGCCGGAGGCAGAAGCGGTGCTTGCCGGCAAGCCACCGATTGCCGCCCATTTCAATGCCGCCGCCGACGTGCTGCTGCGCGGCGCACAAAGCCAGGGCGACAACGCATTCAAGCTCGTGATGGCGCGACGAGCGATCGTGCGCGCGCTCGAGACCGCCACCGCCGGCACGCAGGCCCACTCGCAAGACCCCAACGATGGGCCCGGCCGACCGGACACGAAGGAGCAGCACCCATGACTGACTTGATCGAAGCCCTGCGGGCGCCGGGTGCCGAGGTCGGCACCGGTCCCGTGAGCCTAGGCATGCCGGTGTCCCGTGTGGATGGCCGGGCGAAAGTGACCGGCGAGGCGCGCTACGCGGCCGAACATCCAGTGCAGGAGGGGGATCAGGAGCTTGTCTATGGCGTGATCGTCAACAGTACCATCGCCAAGGGCCGCATTGTCCGCATGGAACTGGGCGACGCGCTTGCCGTTGCAGGGGTTCTGGACGTCCTGACCCACGAAAACCACCCCAAAACACGTTCCCTCGGCGTGTTTTACAAGGACATGACTTCGCCGGGCGGCTCGCCGTTCAAGCCGCTGCACGACGCCTTCATCCGCTACAGCGGCCAGCCGGTCGCCCTAGTCGTGGCCCAGACCTTCGAGGCAGCACGGTACGCGGCGTCGCTGGTCCACGTGGAATACGAGGCGCAGCCGCACGAGACCGACCTCATGGCGCACCTTGGCCGTGCGCACACACCGAGCCGCCTGAAGGCTGGCTATTCACCGCCGCCCGATGAAAAGGGCGACGCGGAAGCCGCGTTCGCACAGGCGCCGGTGTCCATCGAGGCCGAGTACTACAGCGGCGTCGAGCATCACAACCCGATGGAGCTTTTTGCGTCCACCGTGCTGCGCAGTGCCGACGGTCGGTATGTGATCTATGACAAGACACAGAGCTCGCAGAACAGCCGCTGGTACGTATCACATGTGTTCGGACTGCCGAAGCACAAGGTGACGGTGCGCAATCCCTATGTGGGTGGTGCGTTCGGGTCGGGGCTGCGCCCGCAATACCAGCTCATCCTGGCCATGATGGCGTCGGTCCATCTGGAGCGCTCGGTGCGCGTGGTGATGACGCGCCAGCAGATGTTCACCTTTGGCCACCGGCCCGAGACCTTGCAGCGTGTGAAGCTCTCCGCCGAGCGCGACGGTACGCTGCGTGCGATCGTGCACACAGCGCTTGCCGAGACCTCGCGCTTCGAAGACTACGTTGAAGTGGTGGTGAACTGGTCAGGGCAGCTGTACGCGTGCGACAACATCAAGCTCGGTTACCAGATCGTCTCGCTCGACCAATACAGCCCCATTGACATGCGCGCGCCCGGTGCTGCGCACGGCGTGCATGCGCTGGAAGTCGCCATGGACGAACTGGCCTACGCCCTTCGCATGGACCCGCTCGCGCTGCGCGTGAAGAACTACGCCGAGCGCAACCCGATGGACGACATGCCTTACTCCACGAAGGAGCTCGCCGCCTGCTATCAGCAAGGCGCCGAGCGCTTCGGATGGGCTGCGAGGCCGCTGGAGCCGCGCAGCATGCAAGACGGACACGAACTCGTGGGCTGGGGCATGGCCACCGGCACCTGGGACGCCATGCAGATGTTCGCGCGCGCAAGCGCGGTATTTCACGCCGATGGGCGCCTCGTGGTGAGCAGCGCAGCGACGGACATCGGCACCGGCACGTACACGGTCATGGGCATGATTGCGGCTGCCGCCATGGGTCTTCCTTTGGAGCGGGTGACCTTCCAGCTCGGCGATTCCACGTTGCCGGTCGCGCCCATCGAAGGCGGCTCTTCGCACGTGACGACCGTGGGCTCAGCCGTGCAAGGCGCGTGCGAAAAGCTGCAGCGCAAGCTCTTTCGCATGGCCAGGGCGTTGCCGCATTCCCCCGTGGCCAAGGCCAGGTTCGAGGACGTGGAATTTGCCGACCAGCACATCCGCCTGAAACAATCGCCTGACAAGGGGATTGCGCTGTCGGTACTGATGTCGGCCAACGACACGGAGCGCGTGGAGGAGAAATACCTGCTGCTGCCCAGCGTGCTCAAGCAGCGCAAATACGTGCGCGCCACGCACTCGGCCGTGTTCTGCGAGGTGAAGGTGGACGAGGCACTGGGCACGGTGCGGGTGACACGCGTGGTGAGTGCCGTTGCTGCGGGCCGCATCCTCAGCGCAAAGACGGCGCGCAGCCAGGTCACTGGTGCGGTGGTCTGGGGCATCAGCCAGGCCTTGCACGAGGAAACCCATTCAGACCACCGGCTAGGGCGTTTCATGAACCACAACATGGCCGAGTACCACGTGGCGGTGAATGCCGACATCCATGACATCGATGTGCTCTTCGTGCACGAGGACGACCGCGTGGTCAGCCAACTCGGAGCAAAAGGCGTGGGCGAAATCGGTATCGTGGGCGTCGCCGCAGCGGTGAGCAACGCGATCTTCCACGCCACGGGTCGACGCGTGCGCAGCACGCCGATGACGCCCGACAAGGTCATGGCGCCGTGAGGGCCCAGCGACATGACCGAGCCTCGCAGGCATCGTCCATTTCTCAATCCGGTTTGCAGGAGAACACCATGACCAACGCGGAGAACACCAGTTGGCCGTTTCCCACGGCAGGCGACGGCAAGGATCAACCGAAAGGATTGACCAGTCCTGGCGACGAAGCGCCGCCCGGCACACCAGGCACCGGCGAGCAGATCTGCAGCCGGTGCGGCGGGTCCGGGGTGACGGATGGGGGCGCGCGATGCGAGGCGTGCCAGGGGTCCGGAAAAGTCACCGTCGGCATCGGCGGCGGTTGACGAAAATCGGGCGCCCTTCTTTTCGTGCCGTTCCGCTAGTCGACCCGGACTGCGAACCAACCGGCACGCTGTGTACTTCGATCCGATGGAGCTTCTATCGACAAAGCCGAGTTCGAACCGTCTACCAGGCGGGGCAATTGCTCCGCGATTTCATTCCGTGCTGAGGCTCGCCGCGGCGCGGTGGACAGCCGCCTCGGCGGCATGGAGCCGCATGCGGACCCTATGCTCCGACCGCATGCGTTCGGATGCTCAGGTGTGCACGCTTCCAAATGCCGCCGCAGTCACGCGCGTCATGCAGGTCTTCAGCGCGTCGACGTCCAGATATGCAAAGCCGGCATCACCCGCAGTGTGCACAAGCAGATGGCTCGGAAGACTCGACAATGAGCCCAGTTGGCCGGCGGCGAAGTTGCCGGCCAGTGCCAAGGGCGCGTTGCCGATGGCGTCGCGTATCGTTTCCAACTTTCGCGACGACCCGCCGATGCGATCTCCGCCAGTGGTCGGAATCATTCCCAGCTCGCGTGCGCGAATGGCCGCTAAGCCAGGCTCTGCTTCGACGTCGCGCGCGCAAAACGCAATCGCCGCGAAAAATCGGTGGGCAGGGCGAGACTTCAGCAATGTCGCGGCTTCGACGGCGTCGCGAGAGGCCATTCTTGCAGTGACATCCGTGCGCACGGTCCAAGTGGCATCCAGCCCGCTGCGCACGCTCCGCTGAAGCGCCTTCACCGGTCCCAGCGTCGCGTAGCTCGCGCCCAGTAGCTTGTCGGGCCACGCGGACTTCAGCTGGGTCGCGATAGTTAACAAGACGCCATCGTCATCGTCGGCGTTATCGAAAAAGATTCCGTCGGCTCCGAGGGCGAAAGCCAGCGCGGCGTTGCGCACGGCCTGGGCTCTGTCAAGCACATCGATTACGGGAAAGACGCGCGGGCGCGGTCTCATGACATCCCCTCTCCAAAGAGCCTTAATGCTCACCCTTGCCCAGGACTCATCCGTCGGTGGGGGTGCCGCGGCGCTGTGGGAAGAAGCCGACACATTGACGGCGCCGAACCGAAATCGCTCAAGTCGCTCAAACGTGCGCTTGGCGGCGGAGCCCAGCGCCGGGGTTCGACCTTGCGATATGCGAACAAGACGCTTCTCGCCCCTTGACCGACTCGCGCCCGATGCAGCAAAACGGTGCAAAGGCGACCGGCGTCCAGGAAGCGTAGCGCGCAGGATACTGCTGCGGCAGCTAACCGCATCTCGGCAAGATTTGCTGCCGGACAAAAGAACTTCGTTTTTCGCTTGCGCTGAGGTCGCATAGCCCTCGCTTTAAGCGACCTCGTCGGGCCCCGCCAACGACTCCCAGGTACAGGGCTTGTCTTCAAGGCGTCGAGCACAAAGTCGGTGAACATTGAACTGCTGACCCGCCAGCACTCAGGCCTGCCAGGGCAGTCCGCGCATGCGCTCGCGCTTTTCTTCCTCCTCGAAATGCGCCAGCGAAGGCTTGATCAGGTCGCTACGCGCCACGAGGCCCACCAGTGCCAACGACTGCGCGTCCTTCACTACAGGCAAGCGTTCGATCCGATGGCGCGCTAGACGGGTCGCGACCATGCGGCAGTTGTCGCTCGGCAGCGCGAAGTAAAGCGGCACATCGGCGCAGGCATCGCCCACCGTGGCAATCGGATTGCGTGTGCCCAACGCGGCCAGCATCGCGCGGTCAGCCATGCCGATCACCGCGCCGTTTCGCAGCACCGGAAACGCGCGGTGTGCCTGCCCGTCGCCGAAGAACTTGAACATCGCCTGCGCCACCGGCAGGGCCGCGTCGATGCTACGCACCTCGCGCGTCATCACTTCGTCGACCGAGTGGCGCTCCAGCGGATCGATGCCGTATTCGCGGTAGATGTGATAGCCGCGGCGGGCGATCTTTTCGGTGAGGATGGAGCGGCGCATGGTGAGCACCGTGAAGCCGTAGGCCACTGCCGAGGTGGCCAGCAGCGGCAGCAGCGCATTGCTGTCGTGCGTGAGGCCGAAGGCGAAGATGGTGGCGGTGAGTGGCGCGCGCATCACGCCGCCCAGCGTGGCCGCCATGCACACCAGCGGCCACAGCATCGGGTCGTTGCCGGGCAGCACGTGCGACAGCACGGCGCCGAGGCCCGCGCCCATCATCAGCAGCGGCGCGAGCACGCCGCCCGAGGTCCCCGAGCCCAACGAGATGGCCCAAATGACGGCCTTCACGGCCAGCAGCGCGGCCACCACGCCGAGCGCTAGATGCCCGTGCAGCAGGTCGCCGATGACGTCGTAGCCCACGCCCAGCGCTCGCGGCTGGAAGTACCCGCCGATGCCCACCGCCAGGCCGCCGATAGCGGGCCACCACATCCAGTGCACGGGCAGCTTGCCGAACCAGTCCTCCACCTTGTAGAGCGAGAGCGACAGCGACGCCGACAGCGCCCCGCACAGCACACCTGCCACCACGCACGACAGCATGGCCAACGGGCCGGGCACGGCCGTCTGCAGGGGGAACAGCGGCCCTGCGTCCATCAGCAGCGGCCGCGTGAAGCCCGCCACTGCGCAGGCCACGGCCACCGGCAGCAGGCTGCGCGGTCGCAGCTCGAACAGCAGTAGCTCGACCGCCAGTAGCACGGCGGCCACCGGTGTTCCGAACACGGCCGTCATGCCAGCGGTGGCGCCCGCCACCAGCAGCGCCTTGCGCTCGGCGGCAGTCAGATGAAAGTACTGCGCGATCAGCGAGCCGATGGCACCGCCCGTCATGATGATGGGCCCCTCGGCACCGAACGGGCCGCCGCTGCCAATCACGATGCCAGAGGACAGCGGCTTGAGTACCGCAACCTTCGGCGACATCTTGCTCTTGCCGAACAGGATCGCCTCGATGGCCTCGGGAATGCCGTGGCCGCGGATCTTGTCGGAACCGTAGCGCGCGACGAGGCCCACGATGAGTCCGCCGATCACCGGCACCACGATCACCCAGGCGCCCAGCGTGTGCGTGGCCGGCGAGCGGTCGGCCAGCGAGAAGGTCTGGAAGAAGAAGAGGTTGGTGAAGAACCGGATCAGATCGAGCAGCACGCGCGCGGCCACGGTGCTGATGGCGCCGATGGCGATGGCCATGGCGGTGATGCGCAGAAGGCGCGCGTTTAGGGCAAAGTCGCCACGAGGGGGGCGGGAGGCTGGGGTCATGGTGCGTCGGGAAGATCGATCTGCGGCACCTTGAACGCGCCCTTGAGCGACAGGAGTTCCGCGCGGTGCAGTTCGGCCAGGCGGTCGAGCAGCTTCTGGCCGGCGGGCAGCAAGTGAATCTCGACCTGACGACGGTCTATCTCGCTGGGCCGGCGCGCCACGAGTTCGAGCGCCTCGCAGCGCGTGACGAGCGCCACCGCCCCATGCGGCTGCAGCTGCAATCGCTCGGCGATCTCGCCCACCGACGCCCATTCGCGGCCGGGCGCGCCCTTGATGTGAAGCAGCACCAAATACTGTTGCGGCGTGAGGCCTTCGCCCTGTGCGGCGCGCTCGGAGAAACGCTCGAAGCGGCGCATCTGGTAGCGGAATTCTGAGAGCGACTCGAAGTCTTTTTTGCTGAGCTTGCGGACGGATGTGGGCATGGCCAAGAGCGAATGAGAAACGCCACGAATATATCACGTAATGATATATTTCTCGCGCGACATGCATGTCGTCAGAACCGGCCGCGGTACCTCTGCCTCTAGATTTGGCGCTGTGCAGCGGACAGCATCGTCTCCGACTCACGGAACAGTCTCAAGGTGGGTTGACCGATCGTTCTCTGCAAACACGTTGGTTTGAGCTGAGACCATGTCCACAGATGGGTCCCCCTCGCAAGCCGATCGCCGGCAGAAGCCCGTCGTAGGCTGACGCAAAGGCCCAAGTCATCGGTACACCGCGAGCGGCAGGCTAGTCCTCGGCACCCTATCTGCCTTGGCCTAAACGGTGCATGCCTTTTTCGGTCAGGTAGCCGCGGCCTTCACTGTCGTGTGCCAACAAACCATATGACCTCAACCGGCTCCACCGATGGCTTGGCTCCTCATGTGTCTTGATCTTGTCTCGGTTGGTCATGCTGAGCAGCTTCTTCCACTGCTCATCGTTGAGCCGAATCTTCTCGTTCATTTCGCTCCTTCCATTAAAAAGCGGAAGCGTTCTCCGAGCCGCGCTGTCCTGTGTCTTGGGATCGTGACCAAAGGGAGATGTCATAGCTGCGCTACAAAAGCCTCATCGTTTTTTCGCCGGAGCGTAATGTCAAAGTGTGCTTTTCGGCAAGCAAGGCTGTTGGCCAGCGGTGCCGCCAGCAAGCCGGTTTGAATGCTGCCCAAGCGTCGGCGAGGACCGCCAAGCCAGAAACGCCCATCCAACGCGCTCGCCCATGTCGGAGAGGGGAATGCCGTCAGCGAAAATAGAGTAAGTAGACATATGCCTGGACAACAGGCCGGATATAAGACTGCAGCCCTGCCTCCTGGATCTTCACCCAGCGAGTTCTTGTAGACCTGAGGCGCCTATATGAGCCTTCCCTCGCTCATCTGAAATCCCGGCTAGCAGTTGCCGACGCCAGCCTCCCCAACAACGGCGTCAGGTCTTCCAGCCGCCCGGCGATCAAGTTCTTCACAGCGCCTTCGCGCCGCCAAGTTCCGTGGACGGCCATGAGTCGCGCGCCCAGCAGTTCCTGGCGCTGGACCTCTCGCAGGCTCATCCACACGATCACCTGCACGACGCCTGTCTCGTCTTCCAGCGAGAGGAAGATCGTCCCCTTCGCCGTCTCCGGCTGCTGGCGAAGCGTCACGATGCCGCAGTGGCTCACTTGGTCGCCATTCTCAATCTCCTCCAGGTCGTGCGCAGTCATCAGTCCTCGAAGCGTCAGGCGCTCGCGCAGCAGCGCAAGAGGATGCCGGCGCAGGGTCAACCCAGTCGACGCGTAGTCGAATACGATCTCCTCGCCTTCGGGTGCCTCCTCGAGTTCGAGGAAGTCTTCATCGACCGGCGCATCGCGCAGTAACGCAGGCGCCGCGCGCAGCCCCGCAGCCTCCCAGACTTGCTGGCGCCGATGGCCCGACAGGCTCATCAATGCATCGGCAGCGGCCAACAGCTTCATCTCATGCAATTCGAGACGGGCGCGCAGCGCCAGGTCTTCCGCACTGTCGAAGACAAGCTGCGCGCGTGCTTCGACGATGCGGTCCGCCGAAGCCGACTTGAGCCCGCCGATCATGCGTAGCCCTAAGCGCACCGCAGGTTCGTGTGACATGTTCTCCAGCGTGCAGTCCAAGTCGCTGTACATCACGTCCACGGGCCGAACATCAACGCCACGACGCCGAGCGTCCTGCACAAGCTGCGATGGCGAATAGAAACCCAGTGGCTGCGAGTTCAGCATGGCTGCCAGGAACTCGGCCGGGTGGTGGCACTTAATCCAGCAGCTCGCGTAGACCAGCAACGCGAACGAGGCGGCGTGGCTTTCCGGGAAACCGTATTCGCTGAAGCCTTTGATCTGCTCGAAGATCGCCTTGGCGAAGCTCTCTTCATAGCCGCGCGAGGTCATGCCGTTGACGATCTTGTCGTAGTAGTGCTCCAGACCGCCCTTGCGCTTCCAAGCCGCCATCGAGCGCCGCAGCCCATCGGCCTCTCCAGGCGTGAAGCCGGCCGCCAGGATCGAAATCTGCATCACCTGCTCCTGGAACACCGGCACACCCAGCGTGCGCCCAAGAGCTTCCTTCAAGGCCTCGCTCGGATAGACGACCGCCTCCCTGCCCTGGCGCCGATTCAGGTACGGATGCACCATGCCGCCCTGGATTGGCCCTGGCCGAACGATCGCGACCTCGATGACCAAGTCGTAGAAGCAACGCGGCTTCAGGCGCGGCAGCATGCTCATCTGCGCGCGGCTTTCGATCTGGAAGACGCCGACGGTGTCGGCCTTGCAGATCATGTCGTAGGTCGTGCTGTCCTCCGCCGGGATGTCCTGCATGCCGAACACGCAGCCCTTGCGCAGGCCGATGAAGTCCAGCGCCTTGCGGATCGCAGTGAGCATGCCCAGCGCGAGGCAGTCCACCTTCAACAGGCCCAGCGCGTCGAGGTCGTCCTTGTCCCATTCGATGACGGTGCGATCCGGCATCGACGCGTTCTCGATGGGCACCATGCGGCACAGCGGGCCCTTGGTCAGCACGAAGCCGCCCGTGTGCTGGCTCAGGTGACGAGGAAATCCGATCAGTTGCCCGGTAAGGTGCATCAGCTGCTGCACCTGGAGGGACTCCATCGACAGACCAATCTCCTGCAGCCTCTCGGGCCGAAGCTCGCGCCCATCCCACCACTGGTGCCCCTTGGCGATGGCGTCGACCGTCTCGAGCGACATGCCCAGGGCCTTGCCCACATCCCGGATCGCACTCTTGGGCCGGTAGCTGATCACGACGCCGGTGATGGCCGCACGGTCTCGTCCGTACTTGGCATAGAGGTACTGCAGCACTTCCTCGCGCCGCTCGTGTTCGAAATCGATGTCGATGTCCGGCGGCTCGTTGCGCTCCTTGGAGATGAAGCGCTCGAAAAGCACGCTCATGCGGGCCGGGTCGACCTCGGTCACGCCCGTGCAGTAGCAGACCACGCTGTTCGCGGCACTGCCGCGCCCCTGGCAAAGGATGTGCCGGGAGCGCGCGAACATCACGATGTCGGCCACGGTCAGGAAGTAGTGCTCGTACTTCAGCTCGGCGATGAGCACGAGTTCGTGTTCGATCTGCATTTGTACTTTGGCGGGGATGCCATCGGGCCAGCGGCGCCCTGCACCTTCGTAGGTGATGCGTCGCAGGTAGCCGGCCGGGGTCTCTCCTTGGGGTACGACCTCGTCGGGGTACTGGTAACGGAGCTCCTCGAGACTGAAGCTGCAGCGTGCAGCCACCTTGAGCGTCTCTGCAAGGAGATCAGACGTGTAGGTCTGCGCGAGCCGCAGTCGGGTGCGCAGATGACGCTCGGCGTTGGGCTGCAATTCAAGCCCGCAATCAGTCAGTGGCTTGCCCAGCCGCGTCGCAGTCATCACGTCCTGCAAAGGCTTGCGCGAACGCACATGGAAATGCACGTCACCGGCAGCCACCAGCGGGATTGCAGTGTCAGCGCTGATTTCGCCCAGTCTGTGCAACCACATCTCATCGTCGAGCACACGGAGCTTTTCCACAGCGAACCAGCTGCGGCCCATGAAATGCTTCAGGAGCCAGTTGCCGAGCCAGCGAAGTTGCGCCGGCGAGCACATGCGCTTCGGCGACGCCAACACCACGCAGTTCTCGAGCTCACGGCCCTGGATGTCCGCAAGCGGCAATCGGTATATGCCCTTCTCCGACGCGCGGCGCAGCTTGGTGATGAACTCGGAGAGGTTGCCGTAGCCATCCAGATTGCAGGCAAGGACGGTGAGCGTGAACGGCGTTGCATCCTGTTCCAGATCCTCGGGCTCGACGAGAAACTGGCTGCCGATGAGCAATTTGAGGCCGTGGTCTTTCGCTGCCACGTGGGCGCGCACCACGCCGGCCAGGCTGCATTCGTCGGTAATGGCCAGGGCGGTATAGCCGAGCTGCTTCGCACGTTCGACGAGCTCCTCCGGTTGGCTCGCACCGCGCAGGAAGCTGAAGTTGCTCACGCAGCGGAGTTCGGCGTAGTCGGGCAGTTCCATACGCGATCACTCAGGCGAAGGTGCCGTGCAGGAACCACGCCGTCCCTTCCTTTGCCAAGCGCATCTGGAAGATCCACAGCACGCCCGCGTGTTCACTCACGGCCACCCAGTAGTCGCGGGCGCTGTGTCGAGTGGTCTCGGGTGACGCGGGTGCAGGCGCGCCCTCCCCTTTTCCTTTTCCTTCGCCTACCCGCTCTCCTTCTTCGCTTTGCGTGGTCCGATCCCACCAGCCGCCTTCGACCCGGTGCGGGCCCGCGAGCAACTGCAGCACGCCTTGGTAGAGCGGCCGGTTGTTCTGTGTCGCCAGGCGCAGCGGCTTCGCCAGGATGAAGGTGGGCTGCGGCACTTCGACCATGCAGCTCCTTGCGCGCGGTGCCGGCTCCGGTGCAGGCCGCCAGCGGCACATCCATTCCATTCGGTGGTCTTCGAGGATCACGGGGCGCAGCACCCGGTCCGGCCCGAGACGAGCCGCGATGCGCTCGAGCACGAGCGCCAAACTTTCTCCCGACTGCCGTGCCTCAGGCAGCATGGAGAAGCTCTTTTCCTCCAGCGATTGCACCTCGGTGGCCAGCAGTTCTAGGTCGCCGACCGGCGCCAGCAGCTCGACCTTGTCGAGGTGCTCGGCCAGCAGCCGAATCAGGTGCTCCGTGTCACGGGTTGCTTGGGCAGTGCGCACGGTAAGTTCGCCGCCATCGCCCGCAGACTTCGAGCGCATCGCGTCATGGCACCAGCGTAGCGTGAAGGCGGTGACGCCCGAGCGCCGTGCCATGAGCCAGCCGGCCATCTGGAGCACCAAACGGCGCGCACCGAACAGTATTGCGGGGGCGTGCTCGACCCGCGCCATGAGCTCCAGCTTCGCGTGGAAGGTCTCGGGCAGCTGCGCCCAGGGGTAGGTCTCGGGACGCAGACCATAGACTTGGTCGAGCGTCGCCAGCAGCTGAGAGTCAAACCGCCGACTCAGGCCACCCCGCGGCAGCGCGCGCACCTGGCCCAAGGTTCGGCAGCCCAGCCGGGCCAGCGTCGCCTGGTGCGTGGCTACCTGCGTCAGCGTCTCAAGCGGCAGCGCGTCGAGGAGCTGGGCGAGCGGTTTGGCAAAGCCGTTGGACAGCCCAGCCCGGGCCACGGCCAGCGCGGCCAGGCTCGTCGGCGCCCAGCTCAACTGCCGCACGCCGAGGTCCCTGGATTCCTCGCGCACGCGTTCGACCAGACGGCGCTTGCCGCCGAACAGGCGCAAGCTCTGCTCCATCTCCATGACGACCGCCGGGCATTGCAAAAGCGCTTCGAGGACAGCGACGCGGGGTGTGAACTGAAGACACCACGTCGCGAGCCCGTCGAGCGCCTCAGTGCGCCGCTGCGGGTCGTCCGGAAGGCTGTCGGGAAGAAGGGCTGCCCACAGCATGGGAGAGCTCCCTGCACTGGCGGGCCGCGATCAGGCGGCTCGGGTAGCGAAGGCGCGGCGTCAGGACCGTTTCCAGCCCGCCAGGGATAGAGGGCAAGCGCAGTTCGCCCTCATGCGGCGGTCCCTTGCGCTTGAGCAGGTGAACGTGCAGTTCCCAGTCGACGCCCAGGCGGGCCTGCAGGCGCAGCGGCGCAGCCGACGCTTCATGCGCGGCCGACTCCGGCCGGCACAGGATGACCGGGCCGTCGCAGCTCTGGGCGCAGACCTGCAAGCGGCGGATCTGTTCCTGGCGGGCCTGGGGCAGCCAGCTCACCAGCATGCCCGCAGCGTTGGCCTTGATGAGCTGCTCGGTGGCCCACAGGCGCTCCACCGGCTTGTCCGCGTTGACCCACACCAGCTGGCGTTCATCCAGGCCGAGATGGCGCAGGCCGGGCAGATGCGGGGCCTTCGGCGGGCCGACGACGACGATCTGCTTGCCCTGGGCGACCACGACACGCATCGCGGGGGCAAGCAAGCGCCATTCAAGTACAGAGGGCTGGACCTGCAGGACCTCCGTCAACGACTGGCACGGCCAGCCATTGCCAGGCAACTCAGCGTCCAGCGCCTCGAAGCCGGTGCCGAGCGTGGACGTGACCGGCGAGCCGAGCGCATCACCCCGCCAGATTGCCGCTTCCACGGCGTGCGGGAGCCCGACGGGCCAGCGTTGCGCCACACCGGAAGGCGTGAAAGACTGTGGGACTGGGGGCGTGTTTTCGCCATCAGCCCACAACAGGGAGATGGCCATCGAGGCTCCTATTACTGTATGGATGTACAGTATCTCTGCGCCGTGCAGCTTGAGCAAGAAGGTTTACAAATTTGGTTGGCCTCTTGCCGCTCGGTACGGGCCAGATGAACGAACTCAGCAATCCCGCTGGGCGAATTCGCAGGAGGTGACGCATGTGCTACTCAGCCCAGATTCGTGCCGACTACAAGCAGTTCTTCCGGATGTTCGGGGGCGTGCTGACGCTGGACGCTTTCGCAGCGCTGTACTACGAGCGCCAGTCGAATCCGAAGACCAAGATCCCAAGGCGATGGATGCCGCGTTCATGAGCCCCGAGAACGAGGACGAGCGGGGCATCAAACACCTCATCGATGCATTCAACACCCAGCAAGCCACCAAGCTCGAGCAAGACCTTTTCGCTCAGCGCAAGCGCCTGGCCGATGGCCAGCGCAAGCTGCTAGTCAAGACGACGAAGAAAGCGTCCGAGGATGTGCGCATCGCCACAACCAAGGTGGAATGGGGACTTGGCAAGCTGGCCGACTTGAGGCGAGCCGAACCAGAACCACGCGATGCGCGGATATTTCCGGGCGTCTATGCGCCAGTGATGATCTGGGAAGACGGGCATCGGGTGATCAAGCCGATGCGCTACCAGTGCAGGTCAGCGGGCAAGCCCGAGAAATTCGATTTCCTCTACCCGGGTACGTACAACGCCCGGCGCGACAACCTCGAAGGGTTTTGGCGGGGCCAATTTGGCGTGTCGCACGGTGTCATGGTGATCAATGCCTTTTATGAGCATGTCGATCTTGAAGGCAAGGACACCGTCCTTGAGTTCAGGCCAAGGCCGGAGCAGGACATGTGGCTGGCGTGCCTGTGGTCCAAGTGGACTGCGCCGGGACAGCCAGACCTGCTGTCGTTCGCCGTCATCATGGATGAGCCGCCGCCAGAGATTGCGGCGGCCGGCCATGATCGTTGCCCCATACCACTCAAGCTTGAGAACATCGACGCTTGGTTAAGGCCGGACAAAGGCAATCTGGACGCCCAATACGCAATCCTCGATGACCGCGCGCGCCCGTACTACGAGCACCGCCTCGCCGCTTGACCAGTTTTCCTGCGCCCATGGCGAGGAAACCGTGGCCAGAGAATGGCCGCCGAAGCTGGGCATCGCTCGCCGCGGGCCTGTGATCCGCCTAGGATAGGCGTATGACGGCATACAACAACGAGGCCCCTCGTCCAACGGACCCCACGGGATCAGCTGTTTCTGCTAAGGGAATCGACCCGGCAAGAGCAGCGGCCCTGCTCTGGCAGCAGTCGCCCGACATCGCCTTCGTTTTGCTCGATGCGGAAGGCGTGATCACGTCTTGGCAAGGCGCCGCGGCGGCGCTCTTCGGCTATGCCGAGAGCGAGATCGTGGGGCAACTCATCGACGTGCTCTTCGTTGAGGAGGACCGCGAACTGGGGTTGCCTCAGTTGGAACGCCAAGTCGCGGTTTCTGCGCATCGCTCGGAAGACGACCGCTGGCATGTGCGCAAGGACGGCGCGCGCATTTGGGTGACGGGCAGCATGGTCGCCCTGCGAGACCAGGGTCAGCACGTTGGCTTTGTGAAGGTCATGGCAGATCGAACCAATCTGCGGGCGCAGATCGAGACCACGGAGAACCGGCTTCGACGCGCTCACGAGACCATTCAAGGACGCGACGCATTCTTTGGGCGCCTGGTGCATGAAGTTCGCAACGCCCTGGGGCCGGCACGCATTGCCGCCGAAATCATGGACAAGAAGGGGCTGGTGATCAATGACCTGGCAAAGCCTGTCGACGTAATCAACCGGCAAGTCATTTTGGTCGATCGGATGATGGACGATCTGGCGGAAGTCGTCCGCTTCGGGGCGGGAAAGTTGAGCCTGACCAAGACCACGTTCGACCTGGGCGCGGAGATCGTGGATATTGCAAACGTTGTGGTTGCGGACGCTGCGAAGAAGCAGCAAACCCTGTCCGTCCTGGTTCCCGCTGCGCCTGTCCCCCTCCTGGCTGACCGTCAGCGGCTGCACCAAATCGTGTTCAACCTCCTCCACAACGCCATCAAGTACACGCCCGCGGGCGGAAAGATCTGGCTTCGCTTCACCGTGGAGATCGATCACGCGGTGATAAAGGTAGAGGACACCGGCGTTGGCATCGATCCCTCCCTGCTTCCGGTGATCTTCGAGCTGTTCACCCAAGAAAATCCTCAGCAGTCGGAGGGCGGCTTCGGGGTTGGGCTTTCGCTGGTGAGGGATCTTGTTCACGCCCATGGCGGGTTCGTCGATGTCCGTTGCGACGGAAAGGGACACGGCACCGAGTTCAGCGTTCGCCTCCCACTCGGCTCGGCCATTGCTGCTTGAACAAGGTGTAGGACGACCTTGCCGGCTCAAGAGCCGCTCGCACTGAGAAATTCCTAGGGCGCGAGAGCACTCTTTCGTTCCAGACCTTCGATCCATGGGCTGACCATCGGAAGAACCGGCAACCAATTGGCAAGGCGACGAATAGATTGGGCTTCAAGCGCTGCCCACGAATGGCCAGACGAGTTGCGCGGGAGCCAATGCCACATCTCTGTGAGCGTCCTGTCCAACCATCTTGAAAGCCTGCTCGGAGCATAGGAGCCTAGTCCCCATCAACAACTCTTGGTGGACACCTGAGCACTATCCCCGATCAGCAAGCCGGCACACGTCGGCGACGTCGCATTCACAGCGACGAATTCAAGGCGAACGCTGTGGCCAGCTGCATGCAGCCGGGCATGTCGATGGCGGCAGTGGCAATGGCCCAAGGCGTCAACGCGAATCTGCTGCAACTGGAAGAACCAGCTTCTGGGACGTGAGGCACCCGCATCCATGAAACACACCAATCAGTCCCCGCGGGCTCAAGAGCGCGACGAGCTCGATCGCGAAGTTGATGCGTTGCGCCGCGAAGTCAGGCAACTGCGCCTTGAGCAGGACCTCTTGAATAAGGCCAATGAACTGTTAAAAAAAGGCCTGGGCGTCGATCTGCAGCTCCTGTCCAACCGGGAGAAGACACTGCTGATTGACGCAATCAAGGAGCATTACGGCCTGCCAGAGCTCCTTGCACAGTTGGGTATTGCACGTAGCTCGTACTTCTACCATCGGGCCCGCGCAGTGGTGGGCGACAAGTACCTCCAAGTGCGACACGCGCGCTCTCCGTCCAGACAGAAATGAGTCTTTTGGCCAAGCGTCAAAAAACCATGTGAGCCATGGAAACCTGGCGGCGACTCGCTAGAAAGCCTATCATTTTGCTATGTCTCTTCATTGTCTCGACTTCGATCTTCCTGTCGGCTGGCACTGCGATGTCGTGCTGACGCAGAACTTCGACGGTGCGGTCTCGGGGAAGGCAGAGTTGCGGCAAGGCAGAGAGACTCGTTGTGTCTTCGTTCTTGCACTTCAAGGCAGCCGAGAGGCAGCCCAAGCCCGCTTGCAGTTTCGCGCCGACCAGTTCATCGAGGAATGGGAGGCTCGTGTAGCTAGCGAACACAGCACCTGAAGCTGAGAAATTGGAGGACTGTCATGCTTTCTCCTGCAGGTCGGAGCGGACTGCGCGCCCAAAAACTGGCGACTCGACTGGGCTGCGAAGTGCGAGAAACCTTGCCAAGAATTGGGTGGTCGCAATCTGCCCTCGTGGGAGCTAACGGGGAACTCGCCGCGCAACTGATTTCCGCCGGCGGCCGCTGGAGTTCTTCGGACGACGCCATCTTGTTTCCGACCTGGTCGAGCCTTGAAGAAGTGCTCGAAGAGATCGTCGAAAATCGGCGAATGAATGCAGCCCGATAACGATCAATCGAGGCCGCCTGTGCTCTCAGCCAAGCATAGCAACCGTGTGTACGAAGCAGAGCTTGTGCCCTTCCGGGTCGAGGCAGTACGCGGCATAGAAGTCCGACGCATAGCGCAGTCGCAAGCCGGGTCGGCCCTGGTCCACACCTCCGTTTTCCATCGCGGCCTGCCAAGCGTCGTCGACCACCACGCGCGAGACTGCCAAGAAGCTCACCTGGGTGCCGTTGCCTACTGTGGCCTCGCCGCCATCGACGGGCGCGCCAATGACGAACTGCGGCCAGCGCCGCCCCGGCTCCCGCCAGACGATGCCCGCGGGCCCGGCCGCCTCCAGCGGCACCGTCCGCTGGAGGCCGAACCGAATCAGCACGCGGTCGTAGAACGCGCACATCCGGGTCAGGTCGCTTGCGCCGATCTGCACATGCGCGAACATCGCCGCCGCCTCAGATGAATGGCACGCCGCCCGTCACCGGAATGGTGGCGCCGGAGATGTAGCTCGCCTGGTCGGACGCCAGCAGCACGTACACCGCCTGCAGCTCGGCGGGCTGGCCCGGGCGCTTCATGGGCGTCTGCGTGCCGAACTCCTTCACCTTGTCCGGCGGCATGGTCGAAGGAATCAGCGGCGTCCAGAAGGGGCCTGGCGCCACGCAGTTCACGCGGATGCCCTTGTCGGCCAGCAGCTGCGCCATGCCGCCCGACATGTTCTGGATAGCACCCTTCGTCGCCGCGTACGCGACGAGCGTGGCGTTCGGCTTGTCGGCGTTGACCGAGGCGGTGCTGATGATCGCGCTGCCCGGCTTCATGTGCGCCACGGCCGCTTTACAGAGAAAGAAGTTGGCGTAGACGTTGGTGCGGAAGGTGCGGTCGAACTCTTCGGCGCTGATCTCTCCCAGGTCCTTGTGGCTCATCTGAAACGCCGCGTTGTTCACGAGGATGTCGAGCTTGCCGAAGCGCTGCACGGCGGTGTCGACCAGCTTCCTGCAATGCGCCTCCTCGCAAATGTCGCCCGGCACCGCGACGCACACCCGGCCTTCGCGCTCGATCAGTTCCTTGCAGGCCTGTGCATCGGATTCTTCCTGCGCCAAGTACGAGATCAGCACGTCTGCGCCTTCCCGCGCGAAGGCAAGTGCCACGGCGCGGCCGATGCCGCTGTCTCCGCCTGTGATCAGTGCTGCTTTTCCCTTGAGTTTGCCGCTCCCGATATAAGAGGTCTCGCCGAAGTCCGGCTTGGGCTCCATCTTCGACTCCAAGCCGGGCGGCGACTGCTCCGGTGTGTCGAAGGGCGGACGGGGGCCTGCGTGCTGTGGGTCTGTCATAGTGCGGTCCTTTCGTTTGCGGGTTCGAATGGGTTCTGCGCCCAAGCTACACTTCGGCCCGCGTGCTTCCATCGGACAAGTGCTCGACCTCGCGCCTCCCTGCCGCGACTCGGGGGCGCGCGACTTCGACCACTCCCCAAGCTCGGGCTCGCACGGGGCCCCGTCCTTCAGACTCAGCCCCCGCGTGCCTGCTTCCCGTCTCGCCCACGGTAGCGCACGCTTTGCGCATCTCGCGAAGCACACCCATGACAAACGACGACAGAGCCAGCTCCGACGGCCACTCCCTGGAGTACCGCGGCTTCCGATTTGAACTTCGCGTGGAGGCGCAGCGAGGCGGCTATCGCCCTGTCGTCCTTCTTGTGCGCACGCCCGCGGATGAGGAAGAGACGCAACTTCGGAACGACACGGAAGAGATCTGTTGATTTCCATCCAGAAGTGACCCACTTGGCCCGGTGATTTCCATCTAAATCTGACCCACGTGATAACCCTAACC